>NZ_FNPD01000002.1 GCF_900107215.1 Acetomicrobium thermoterrenum DSM 13490
TAGCATGGAGCCGCAAGGGCTTAAAGGCCATGTCTTCTTTGAGGGCTTACATCTGTAGCGGTGGCAAGGTGACGTCAGAACAGATAAAGAAAAAAGACCAAAAAGGTGAGAATGCGGACAAAAGACACAAATTCACCTTGAACCTGGAGGAGATCTTAGGTCCCGTTATAAGTGAGCTTGGATGCATAACGGTACTGAAAACGGGAAAGGTAACGCCCTTATACACGACCTTAAGGGGCATATGTCATGGCGGGTTTGATTTTTACCTAACCTAAAAGACGTTGCCCTTTAGGACACATGGGGAGTGGTTCCTAAAAATCCTACAAAAACTTGACGCGGTCGAGGCAACTCGGAGGATTGACATGTATTTCATTAGAGTATATAATTTTGACAATTTTAAAATCTATAAAGGTTTCATATTTCGTGTGAATAAAATGTCAATAAACAAAAGTTTTCATGTAGATTATATTAGTAATTTGATAACCAGATATTGTATAATTGGTGTGTAAGGGTAGTGCAAGAAATTTTAAGAAAGAAGGGTGAGTGCAACCATGATGACCAAAAAAAGCACGGACACCCATTCTTGTTTTGGCACTACTTATCACACTGCCTTTAGCTGCACAAGGACAGACTACCGTCACGCAGATCGTGACATACGAAGTGCAGGCGATAAACGAGATCAGCCTTAACACCCCAGTGACACTGGTGATAAACGCAGCTACAGCCGGAGCGCTTCCCGACGACGCTACGGATGATACTACGACGTATGCCATCACCACGAACGAGACCGGCAAGAAGATCACGGCCAGGATCGACTCCCCCATGCCGGCGGGTTTACTTCTGAAGGTGCTTCTAGATTCGCCATCTACCACGGGCACTTCGGAGGGCGAAGTCAGGCTAACCACAACCCCGCAAGACGTTATTACAGGGATAGGTCCGGCAACGGCAAGTAAGATTAGGATATTCTATACGCTTTCTGCCACAGCCGCAGTTGCTCCGAGTTCGGGCCAAAGAAGCGTTACCTTTACCCTTATGGATGAATAGCAGCCGACGGCCCTTTCAACACATCTAATTCATGCTGATACGAAATTAAAGTTAAGGGGGTGGGAAAGCAAGGAAGAAATGTAACTCATTCTATATAGGGGGGCAAAGTTACAAGGTAAAATTATTATGATTTCAAGGATGAAAGGAGTGCTAAATACAAGTGACTTAAACACTTTTAAGAAAATAACCACCGAGATGGCTAAATGTGCTTCAAGCGAGAGGGAAAGAAAGATGATCGCAGATTTTAGGAGATATATAACCAACAACTGGGGCTCCATTACCATTCGAAACGAAGAGGATTGCGGAAGCTTAAGTCCTAAAGGGTCATATTAGCCACGTACTTTCTTCTAGGTTAAGTTCCAGGCCTATAGCATGGAGCCGCAAGGGCTTAAAGGCCATGTCTTCTTTGAGGGCCTATATCTGTAGCGGAGGAAGGATAAGGTCAGAACACATAAAGGATACAAACCAAGAAAGCGAAAGAGCAGACAAAAAGGGATATAACTTCACACTAAACCTGAAAGGTATATTTAGTTCGGCTGCAAGTGAGCTTGGAAGCATAACGGTACTCGGCACCGGAAAGGTGACGCCCTTATACACGACCTTAAAGGGCATATGTCATGGCGGGTTTGATTTTTAACTGACCTAAAAGACGTTGCCCTTTAGGACACATGGGGAGTGGTTCAGGGAAATCCTACAAAAACTTGACGCGGTCAAATACCTAGGGGGTTGACATGTATTTCATTAGAGTATATTATATGGATCATTTCAAAAATTATAAAGGTTTCATATTTCATGTGAATAGAAAGTCAATAAACAAAATTTTTCATCTCTTAGTTTGTAGCCATAGTATACAAGAAAAGGCTGCTTTACTTGCATTTTATTTAAGGTGAGCTCGACGTCGCTACTGACAGTCCCATGAGAATGGCTGCGGATGGGCGAAGAGCTCGACCGGAAAACACAAATAACAAAATTTAAGGGGGGACTTAAAAGGGGAAAACATGGTGTGCCGTACAGGGCAAGAAGTTAAGATCTAAAGATTTGATGAAAAAGCATTTTAAGAAAGGAAGGGGTTAATTAGATGAATATGAAGAAGGCAGTGACAATAATATTGACCATAGCTTTAGCTTTAGGGGTTTACGGCGTCGCGCATGCAGCTGATACAGATACAGCTACACAATCTGTGCACTTTGAAGTGGCGG
The DNA here is from genome assembly GCF_900107215.1 of Acetomicrobium thermoterrenum DSM 13490. Lineage (NCBI taxonomy): Bacteria > Thermotogati > Synergistota > Synergistia > Synergistales > Acetomicrobiaceae > Acetomicrobium > Acetomicrobium thermoterrenum. Next base: position 2,244 of record NZ_FNPD01000002.1, read on the forward strand.
CGATTAATGAAATTTCAGTGAGCGACGACCCACAAACTCTCATTATAAGTGAAGCCACGCCCGGAAGCGACCCCACCCCCGTTACGGACAGTTCTACGACGTATGCCATCACCACTAACGGAACCAACAAGAAGATCACCGCCGCGATCGGCCCCGCCATGCCGACGGGGCTGACGCTTAAGGTGGAGCTAGAAGCGCCGACCGGGGCTACACCACAACCCGATGTAGTGCTCGATACCAGTGCTTCCGACGTGGTAACAGGGATAAGTCAAGTGGCAGCAAGCAATCTCACAATAACCTACACGCTTGAAGCCACGGCCGAAGCTGAAGTTGGTTCCGGTTCGACAACCGTGACATTTACGCTTACGGATGCGTAATAGCGACGGCATGTTTCTCAGGATAGGAAAGCGGACTTTTGCCCCGCTTTCCTATCCTGCATGAAGTGGAATGGCTTGCATAGGACACCAATGGTTCGAGCACGATGAGGAGTGTAAATGTTGTTTATCTATGGCAGGGGCGCTTTTGTCTGCTCACGAAAAGGCAGAAATATTCTTTTGGGTAAGCATATAAAAGCGTGGTCACTCATTTTGATGATAATGATGCTAACGCTGGGGTCATGCTGCATTGCACAAGCAAATAATGTCGCCACTCAAACCGTTACATTCTTCATAGCCGACATAAACGAACTCAGCAATTTGGCTCCGGTAATTCTCACCATAAATACAGCTACAGCCGGTGCCATGCCCGACCCCGCTACGGACAGTTCTACGACATATTCGATAACAGCAAAAGGGAAGAAAAAAAAGATCACTGCCAGGATCGACACCGCCATGCCGCCGGAGCTGACGCTTATGGTGAACTTAGAAGCGCCGACCTTGGGTACATCATTAGGAGATGTAATCCTATCCACGACAGCTCAAGACGTGGTAATAGATATAAGGAATGCTAAAAACGAAAGTCTGGGCATAACTTACACGCTTTCTCCTGTTGGTAGTACACCGCCGGCGCCAACTGCTGGCGCAAGAACTGTCACTTTTACGCTCATGGATCAGTAGCATGACCATTAATATCTCTTCAATGGGCGTTTTGCCCCTACCCTTCTACACGAATCGGGGTGGTCTGTCATAAAGAAAGCAGCTTTTTTTGCTTTTGTTACTGTGGCATTTCTAATTTTATCCGGGCCTTCCGCTTGCGCCGTTGACATTTACGCCGCCGGCGGCTGCAATTTCATCATCGATTCTTCCTGTCTTGTCGGCGGCGCGGGAAGCGATTTGATGAAATACTTTGAAAGCAAGCTCGACGCCACGGTGATCAATATAACCGGCACCGGCGGAAGCGGCGACGCATGGCAGGTGCGGGTGCGAAAAAGCGGTGTTTCGCAGATGCAAGGGGTGACGCTTTACGTGAAGCGCACGGGGGACGGAAGCGGAAGCGGCACCGTAAGCGGGGGGAGTTCTTATGTAGCTGTCGAGACGTCTGATACGGATTTCTTTGAAGGAAGCGGGGACAGGACGGACATTACCGTCCAGTACAAGGTCTCGGGCATCTCCATAAACGTACCCCCGGGCAACTACAGCGCTACTATAATTTTTACGGTGGTGGATCGATGAAAAAGATACTGCTGTTATTTTTATGTCTGTGTATTTATTTTTTATCTTCCGGTAGGGCTTGCGCCATCTCCCTTCCCGGGGGCCTAACCATAGAAAACGAAGTGACAATAGGTGGAATGGCTTCCGGGAATATCGTCATCATAAACAACGACGCGGAGCCTGTGACCGTCAATATTTATCAGACTGACTACATGTTTTACGCGGACGGAAGAAGCGACTTCGGAAAGCCCGGGAGCACGCCGCGTTCCAACGCTTCCTGGATCACGTATTCGCCTAACCAGATAACCGTGCCGCCGAAGGGCAGCGCCAGTGTGGCCTATCAGATAACCGTGCCGAACGACCAAAGCCTTCGCGGCACCTACTGGAGCGTTATCGTGGTCGAGCCTATCCCTAAGGCAGCGCTTGAACCGCCGAGCGCCAAAAAAGACAAGGTAGCTATCGGCGTGCAGGCCGTATTCAGACACGCTGTCCAGATGATCACGCACATAGGCGACACCGGAGAAAGGGCCCTTAGGTTTGCTTCAAAAAGACTTGAAAGCAGGGACGGCAAGGTCTTTTTGGTCCTGGACGTGGAAAATACAGGGGAAAGGTGGCTTGTCCCTGCCCTTTACGTTGATCTGGCAGACCAGAGCGGGCGTTCGCTGGGGCGGTTTGAAGGGGGAAAACTAAGGATATTTCCAGGCTGTTCCGTCAGATATTTCGTCGACCTTGGAGCGCTGAAACCCGGTGGATATAACGCTCTGGTCATAGCCGACTGCGGCGAAGAAAAGCTCTTCGGCGCAAGATACACGCTGGAAGTTAAGTAACTTCAAAAGCTGCACTATAAAACCATGAAAATCTGTAATCAAAGGTTTACCTTTCTCGTAACAGGAGAAAGCCAATGTGAAAGTTAACAATTTGTCTTTCAGACCGTCCGTTCGCGTCCGGCACATACTGTCTAGGTGCCTTTTACGGCTGCACAAGCGCCGCTGTTTAGCTGTGTTTATCTTCGCCCTTTCCTGCGTTTTAGGAACGAACGCTTACGGTCAAGGGAAAGGCTACGGCGTGCAGGTACGCCTTATGTCTCCGCCTTTAGTGCAGGTAAAGCCCGGCGAGATAGTAAGCGCCACCTTCGTCGTGGAAAACATGACGGGCAGGGAAGAGACCTTTGAAGAGTCCCTGGTCCTGCCCGAAGGGTGGCATGCGATAACGCCTTCGGACGTTTTCACCCTGCAGACAGGACAGGAAGCGGTAAGGATGTTGGCCTTTCAGGTTCCAAATACGGCCGAAGCGAAGGATTACGAGATCATTTACTCTGTGCGGTCCAAAAGGGACTACGCCATAAGGGACGAAGTTGCGCTGGGCGTATCCGTCCTTTCCGTGGGTGAAATGAAGCTTTTCCTTGAAAGCGCACCCGACACGGTTACAGCCGGGCAGACATACGAAATAAGGACCAGGATTACAAACAACGGAAACAGCGCACTTGACGTCCTTATATCCGCAAGAAGCTCAAGCGATTACCCCTTGACCTTGTCCGCTATGGAGATGACCCTAAAGCCCGGCGAAAGCGCTCCCATCTCCCTTTCGGTTCACACCCCTTCAAAGATCCCAAAGAGCTTAAACCACATAGTCACGTTGGAAGCTTCAAGCAAGAAAGACCCTTCAGTGAAGACTTCCCTTTTCGTCAGGACGGAAGTGCTGTCGCAGATGGCAAGGGTAGACCTGTACCAGCGCATCCCGACCACGCTTACCCTGCGCTCCTTGGGGCAAAAGGACGAAGACAAGTCCGAAGGCTTTGACGTCGAGCTTGAAGGCAAGGGATATCTCAAGGAAGGAAGCAGCCAGGTGGAATTTCTCTTTCGCGGCCCCGACACGCAGGACAAAAGCCTTTACGGGGAAAGGGACGAATATTACCTAAATTACTCTGATCCAAAGTTCGACTTTAGGGTGGGAGACCAAAGCTACGGGCTCTCTTACCTGACGTCTTATTCGCGATACGGCAGGGGCATTGAAGCGAAATACCACCCGGAAGATAAAAACTTCAACTTAGGCAGCTACAGCCTAAAAAGCCGATTCGGCGCTCCGGAGTGGGACGAACAGGGCATATACGTAGAAAGCAGGCCTTCATCCAACGCCGCGTGGAAGATAAACTATCTAAAAAGAAAGCAGGACAGCTACTACGTTACCCCAAGCCTTAAAGACGACATTTATAGCGTAGAAGGAAGCTTCAAGCCCGCCAGGGATATGGACCTTGAAGTTGAATACGCGGAAGGAAAGCGCAGAGGCAGGACAAAAGACTTAAAGGGCAGTGCCTACGACGTCAATATGTCGGGCAACTTGGAGAAATTTCGCTATTCCTTCAGCAAGACCCATGCAGAGCCGGACTTTTACGGCTACTACAACGACAGCGACTACACGTCAAGCTCGCTGAGCTTTCTTCTCTCGAAGCGTCTAAACGGATTCGTCTCATACAGCAGCTACGAGACAAACCTTGACATGGATCCCGACAGGGGAGATACGTCGACCGAAGAGACGCTCTTTCAGGCGGGAATCAATCACAACCTCTCTAATGGCTGGTATGCTCAGCTTGCCTACGACGACTTCAGCAGGAAGGACAGGCTGCAGCCTTCAAACTACGACATAAGCGAGAAGGCCTACCGTTTCAGCATCGGAAGAAGCGCTGAGAAATTCAACTACCGGGTCGAAGCCCGCTATGCAGATCAGCACGACGGGATAAAGGGCGTCAGCGCTTCTCCTTGGAACTACAGCTTTTATGCGTCCTACATGCCGTCAGCTGAACTTTTTCTGACGCTTTACGGCGGCTTCGGGGATAATTCTGCCATAGAAGGCAGCAGGCTCCTTTCGGACCAGAATAATCTGGGCCTTTCCTTTCGCTGGCAGGCGACGGAACGGCTGACTTTAAGCGGTTGGTATACGAAGTATAACTTCAACTCCAAAAGGCCTGAAAGCGACCAGTACAACTTCGAGCTGAAATATTTCATGCCCGACGAAAGCTACTGGAGCTTCAAAATCCGCCGCTACGATTGGGAATACGGCGAGTACGTCGAGACGAACTACGTCCTTTCCTACTCCATCCCCATCGGCATACCCGTGGGAAAGAAGAAGTCCCTGGGGGTCATATCCGGAAAAGTTTGGGAACTTCAAGACGACGCCAAGGAGCCCCTTTCAAGGGCGATCGCGACCTTAAACGGCAGCAAGACGGCTACCGACGCCGGGGGGAGGTTCACTTTCTCTGCGCCGCCCGGCACATACCTTTTAAACATGGACCTAAGCTCCATGGGTTTTGGAAAGACGACAGAAGAAAAGCTTCCTATGAAAGTCACCGTCGAAGCGGGAAAGACTGTAAACGTCGAGCTGACCATTGTAAAGGCAGCCACCTTGAGCGGACAGGTGGTCCTGGGCAAAAGCGAACCCGCTCGTGCTCCTGAAACTACCAAACCTGTAATACTCGGAGAACCCGGCTCGGCCGAAACGCCCCAGGTATTTAAGGGAGTGCTGGTCGAGTTGTCCCGCGACGACGAGACTATACGCACGTTGACGGACGACGAAGGAAAGTTTTCGTTCGTGAACATTCGCCCGGGCACATGGAAGTTTAAAGCCTACGATTACAACCTGCCGGCCTACCACTACATCCAAAACCCCGAAATGGAGATAACGCTTTCTCCGGGCGAGAAGAAGGACATCACGGTAAGGGTCCTACCCAAACAAAGGCAGATCGAGATACTGGAAGAAGGGGTTATAAGCAGCAAAAAGATTAATTAGATGCTATACTATATCTTGCAGGTGTAAATTTATAATCCCAAAAGGATGCGCAGCCTGTCTTCCGCTTCCGCAAGCGTTCCTTCTTCCACCCTTCCAAGGCATCTAACAAGCCGTTCTTTTGCAACCGAACGGATGTCTTCGCATTTTATGAAGCTTTGCTCGTTCAGACCGCCTTCCGGCGGGAAAACTCCGACGTGAAGGGGAATGCCCTTATCCTTTGTGGTAATAGGAATTACAATCACAAGCCCGGCAGGTCCGTGATTAAAGCCGTCGACCGAAACGACAAGGGCCGGACGTCTGCCTGCCTGATCGTGATCACAAACGGGATTTAAGTCCACCAGCCATATCTCTCCGCGAGACGGTTCTGCCATTTTTAATTGTCCTTCAGCCCGTCAAGGAGTGTAACATCCCAGGCGACTCTTTCTTCCTGCTCTTCCTTCCACGCCTGTGAGTCTGCCTTCAAAGTAGCAAAGGCGGCGTTAGCTTTATCGAGCAGGAGCTTGCGGCGGTACAGCTCGACCGCTTCGCGCAAAATTTCCTGCATCTTGCGCCCCGTTTGGGCCGAAAGGCTTTGCAGCATCTTGTGAGTTAAAGAGTCGATGCGCACGGTGCTGCTTGCCATTTTTCATCATCTCCCTTGAAAGTCTTATATTAAGTATACTTATTAGTAACAAATTTGTAAACACAAATGTGTCATAAATATGAAGTAAGCTCTACGAGCTTTTAAAGCACATCCCTAATCGGTCTAACTAACAAGCTTACCCTGCGTAAATACTGTAACGCCGATGCTTTATACAGGCTATAATAGATAAAAAGGGGGCATCCAAAGATGACGGACCGAAGAACTGTCGCTTTTTTGGCTTTAGGAATATGTTTAGCCTGTGGGCTCATAATCTCCAGTTACCTTTTAGGCAGCGCCATAAAGGAAATAAAGATGGCGGAGCGTTACGTCACGGTAAAGGGGTTGTCCGAGCGAATCGTGGAGGCAGACCTCGCAATATGGAACATCTCCTTCAGAAACTCGGCAAACACCCTTGAGGAGCTTCAACGGGACATAGACGACAACAAATCGAAACTCTACAACTTCTTACTCGAGGCCGGCTTTTCCGAGTCGGAAATTTCAAGCATGCCGCCTCAAATCACCGATACGCAGTCCCTTCCCTACTACGACGCAGGCAAAGACAGGGAGTATCGTTATATAGCTCTAACCAGGATCACGCTCAGGTCAAATGACATCGCCGGCGTGAAAAAGGCCATGGAAAAGTCCGGAGAGCTGGTATCGGCAGGCATCGCTCTCGGCGAGAACAGCTCTACGCGTTTTTCCTTCACGAAATTAAACGACATTAAACCGGAGATGATCGCCGAAGCGACCAAAAACGCCAGAGAGGCTGCCGAGCAGTTCGCCAGAGATTCGGGAAGTCAGGTTGGCGCCATAAGGCGAGCAACTCAGGGATATTTCACCATAGAAGACAGAGATGCGGGCTCACCCGACTTCAAGATAGTAAGAGTCGTAACGACCATAGATTTCTTTCTGTCTTCCCATTGATATTAATCGTCAAATTTGGTATAAAGACATGTCATTTAATCTAAGCCGTCTAAATTGCAATCGCGACTTTCGTTAGTCATAGCGATCCGACGGATTCACGGGCGTTGCCGGGAGGATGAAGTATGGAAGAGTTGGTAATGGGGCTTGAACTGGATTACGACCAATGGACAGAAACCCTGACGGAAAATTTTGGCCTCCAAAGGTACAGGGCAGACCAGATATGTCAGTGGATATATCAAAAGAAGATCTTCGATTTTCAGGAGATGACGAATCTAAGCAAAGAATTAAGGGGAAAGCTGGCAGATGCGGTTATGGTGGCACCTCCTATCTTAACCCGCGAGGAAACCTCCAAGGACGGAACTAAAAAGTACCTCTGGCAGTTTCACGACGGCGAAAGGGTGGAGTCGGTCCTGCTCACTCAGGAGGGTCGGCTTACTTCTTGTCTTTCCACACAGGTGGGTTGTCCTCTGGCATGTACCTTTTGCGCATCGGGACAGGGCGGTTTCGTGCGCGACCTATCGGCAGGGGAAATTGTGGGGCAGTTTCTTGCGATGGAAAAGCTTGCAGGCCGAGACATAGATAACGTCGTATACATGGGTATGGGCGAACCCTTTTTAAATCAGGAGTCGGTATTTAAGAGCATCAAAATATTAAACGAACCTAAAATGAGGGGCCTCGGTATCAGGCGGATTACCATATCGACGGCAGGCATCGTACCGGGGATACTTGCCCTGGCCGAAGCGCAGATGCCGGTAAAACTTTCCGTCTCGCTTCACGCGCCAAACGACAGGCTGAGGAGCAAGCTAATGCCGATTAACAAAAAGTATCCTCTGACATCTCTGCTGGAAGCGCTTCGCAGATACCAATCGGCTACTAACGACCGCGTTACCTTCGAATATCTGATGCTGGAGGGCGTAAACGACCTGCCCGAACACGCCTACGAGCTCGCAGCCCTCTTGAAGGGGTTGTTCTTTTATATCAACCTGATACCCTACAACCAGGTAGAAGGTTCGACGTACAAACGCTCCTCTGCCGGGCGCATCAAGGCCTTTAGCAACATCCTTTCTCAACTGAACATAGAGCACGAAATAAGGCGAGAGAGAGGCTCAGACATAAACGCAGCCTGCGGACAGCTGAAGCGGATTATGGCATAGCAAATTAAAGGATGCCGGGGAGACCCTGCTTGCCCTGGTATTCTTTTTTTAAAGCCTTAGGTAGTTACTTTAATTCCACGATGATTTCTTGCAATTTCTCCATCGCCTCAGAGGGCAGCTTATCGAAACCGCCCTTTTTGGTTTCTTTTTCCCTTACGAACTTAATCCTATCCTCCATCCGCTCAACGAAGTGTTTTCTATAGGATTTCTCGTCAAAGTCAGGTGAAAAACCATCTATGGCTATGATCTGAAGATCCTTAAAAGGCTTCCACGAGACGAATTTGGCCTCATCTTCGGCGATGTCCTCTATAATTTTTAAAGTAAGGTCAGGACCTATCTTTTTCCCCATAAAATCTCCAGTGTTCAGGATGAAACAATCTATACCGTCAGACAAAAGCTCCTTGAAACCCAGATAATCTATGCTCAACGGATATACCCTGAAGGGATTGGCGTAGGGCTCAAAGACCAATGCATATGGGTCGATCTCAGGTGAAAGCCTCTCTGCCGTGGTCCTCTTGGTAGCGAGGGTAGCCCCCAGGGTCGAACCCAAAGCGGGATCGGTCACCTTTATTACAGGAGGCAGGGTCGGATCCCTCATGAGCCAGAAGATCGCCTTGATGGGGTCATCCATTCTGTCTACCCTATTAGGCGACCATAGCCTGGACCTGATTGCCCTTCCATTGCCATTTCTCACGTCCTCCATGACGGCGTAAAGCTTTCCGTCACTTCCCCTTGCCGCGCCATTATTTTGAAGAGTCAGGATATATTTGCTGGCCTCGCTGTTCATTGTGTAATCTTGCGTCTTATCGAAGTAAGTAGGCTCTAAAGCTATTGAGTATTTTTTGTCGCAACGGATGATGAAGGCATCGTCGTGGAGGATTGTCACTTCGTACTTCCCGCCGTGTTTTGCATGGGTAATGGTAGATTTTCCCGAACCCGACAGACCGAAGACCGCCATGACGAAATCTTCGCCATTGGGCAGGCGAAGCCGTTTTAAGCCGCCATGGCAGGAAATAAAGCCGTTTCTAGTTGCTATGCCCCAAGCCAAAGTCAAGGTACCCTTCTTAAATTCGCCGAAATACCGCATGCCCAAAATGGCAGCACAATTATGTGACGGATCAAATAAAGATAAGCCCAGCGGGTGATCGGGATGTCGCCAATCGGGATCCGAGAAGATGAAAATATCGCCTTCGGGATAAGCTTTGGAATCGCCATACATATTGCTGTACTCACCGTTTAAATGCTGAAAATTAAGCAGCCAGTTATACAAAATGTTTTCATGACCCTCCGGGATCAGAAGATGAGCCTTGACCATGAAGTCAGGATCCAAGCCTACAACGGCTTCGACGTGATATAACTTTCGATAACGGGTACCGTATATTGCCTCGCGAAGCTTGAAAGCGTATTCATCTACGTCGACATCGGGCTCCCCTATAATCTTTCTGGCAGCGGCACAACGACCGACCACCGCCCCGTCGTTAAAAAGAAGCACATTGGCCCCCTGAGGCAAACCGAAACTTTCAGTCTCGCACATCGGCATACCCGTAAGCTCCACCGTTCCCGGACTATTCTTCGCAAGCAGGTAGGCATCTCTCACAGAAGCAACGGGCATCACATTATTGCCGTAAAATGCAGTTTCGACGGTCGCCCTGATCCTTGATCGCAACCCCTCCAACCCGTCCTGATAATGCCCTACAGTAGCCATCTATATCTCTCCTCTCTCTTTAAATGGCTATGTAAATAATTAAGACACAGCTTATAGAATCAAGGGAGCGTTTATCTTGCACGACGATACTCTGGCACGTTTTATTTAATTATAAACATTCCCTACTGTCCTACCCCAAAAATCATCAACGCTCCCAGAACGGCAAAGATGATGCCGACTATCCTTCCCAAGACCGCTTCATTTGTCTTGTTGGCAAAGCCTGCTGTTAACCTTCCCCCTACCACCGTGCCGATCGCGCTGGGTATGGCAATGTCCATGGGGAGATTTCCCGTGAAAGCATGTCCCAAAGCTCCGTAAGCTGCAACCTATGGCATCGAAGGTAGAAGAACCCAACATCACGAGTCCCGGAACTATTACCATTACGCCGCTAGCGCCAATTAGCCCGGTGATCGAACCTGCTATAAAGCTTATGACAGTTATCAGAATATAAAACATATTACCTCATTTCTGACCCACGTACTCGATATATGTTATATGTCATATATTACCACTTCTCCACTTTGAGCTTTACTGCAATTTGTCACATATAAACAGGTAGTAATCGGGGATACCGCCGAAGTACTCCCTTTTATAGGCCAAGTAAAGTTTTACCCTATACTTTCCGGGCATCAGAATCTTGAAATCGTCATTCATCACGCCTGCTACGTGATAAAAGGGGCCCGACCTGGTCATGCCGGTAACGGTCAAAATGAAACCCTATTCGCGCTCGTCGGTTTCGTGGGCTTTAAGTTCTTGATCCAGTATTCCTTGAGGCCGCGGGCTTCCTTACCGAGGGAGAGTATAAGAGATCGCTTTCCTTATGGGTCAAGATGACAGGTGAACTGTTTCTGTTGCGTAGGGTTTTGCAGAAGTCAACTCCCAGAACTGCTGTAAATTCAGACCCGGTTACATATTCACCACCACGGCCTCGGGTTGAGCCATGTTTACTGGTTGTTTCGCCGAGGCCGTTTCCTTATGTCATGTCGTCTTTGGCATTGTCCAAAATACCCACAGCCTCGGGATAGCGCTCTTTCAGAAAGTCCATGAGCTCTTCGGCAGCTTTCGGGGCCTTTTTTCTTAGTCGGTGCGTCGTACATGTATTTTTAGCATGGTATGGACCTGCTGCCGGTCGGTTTTGTACAGATTTCAATCCACGCCGCCTAGCGAACGTGCAAAAACCCATTACCCATGTCCACCACTTGCCGCCAGGTGCACTTGAGAGGCACTAGGATGCATGATGTTTGAGTAAAAGGTATAATAAAGTCGCACTTAGCTGTTTTAAAATTGAAGCTGAACCGTCTACGAGCGTCAAACCCCTTAAATAACGCTTAATAGTAGCGTACAGGCTGTCATAGACAGTATTTACAATAAATACCATTTAGGGGAGGGTTTAGCATGACACAGGAAAAGGTCACCCTGGAACAGCTCAAGGCGGCTCACAAAGCCTTTGCGGAGCACGAGCCCCGGGATCTGTTTTACAAGGCGGCCACCGAATTGGTGAGGCTCGTTTTCGAGGGGAAAACAAAGCTGACACTGGCGGAAGCCCTCGCCGTGCTTCTCCAGACATGGAACAGGGCCTTTTATCGTTACACCCCCTTTGACAGCCGGCATTTTGACGAAATAGAAGGACTTTTGAATCGCCATCGGCAGGTGATTGAAGGCTTCAGGTTGCGCACTATAGAAAGCTTTTCAACTGAAGACAAAGACCCTGTAAGCAAAGTTTTTTCAGAATTTGAAGAACTTCTGGGGCCCGTGGGTGCCGCAAAAAGCCTGCACCTTTTGGCGCCGGAATTTTTCCCCCTCTGGGACCGTGCAATCGCTAAGGCCTGTCGTTGCCCGCTGAAAAAGAAGGGGCAAAACGCCCCTTCGTATTGCAGGTTCATGGAAATGATGCAGGAACAAGTCCGTAATCTTGGAACCGGCTCGGGCATCGATCAAAACCCGCTCAAGATCCTTGATGAGTACTACTACTGCAAATTTACGAAAAAATGGGTTTGAGGTATCGCAAGGAGTTCGGTATGAAAAAGGTTTTCATCGGTGGTTCCACGCGTTTTTTGGAATTTGAGCAAGGACGTTTGCGAGCGGTTGGTCTGAACCGCCCCGGTTTTTCCGGAGGCTCGTTTATTTGAGTCCGGCAACCATGGCGTGGGGTCTTTGGTTCCTGTAATATGTTTCCTCAAGCTCCGCTGGCGGTATATACCCGATCCTTCCAAGAAACCTCCGGTTGTTGAACCAGTCCACCCGTTCCAGGGTCGCGAATTCCACATCTTCAAGGCCTCACCAAGGGCCCCTTCTTTTGATGACCTCCGTCTTGTACAGACCGATGACCGTTTCAGCCAAGGCATTGTCGAAAGGATAGCCGACGCTGCCGACGGAAGGCTTGATCCCCGCATCGCTCAGCCTGTCGGTGTAACGGATCGAAAGGTATTGCGATCCCCTGTCGCTGTGATGGATCAGACCTTTTGCGTCTTCCCGGGCGTACAGCGCCTGTTCCAGGGCATTTAGGGGCAGATCTGTCTTCAGCGACGTCGAGGCGCACCAGCCGACGATGTTCCGGGAAAAGACGTCTGTGACAAAAGCGACATAGACGAAACCGCTTTTGGTTCTCACGTAGGTGAGGTCAGCTACCCACAGCCGGTTGGGGGCCTCAGCCGTGAAGTCCCGGTGGCTTTTTTGTCTTACCACCAACTGCCGCCTTTTTTAGACGACCTTTTTACAACAGTTTAGGGGCTTGATCTTTGCAGAAAGGAATGAAACTTAAAAATATTGACTTTTATACCCATCTATGCCATAAATGTAAGGTAAAATTCCATGTGTGAAGGTGATGAGATGAATAAAATTAAGCTAATTTACGAGGGCAAGGCAAAGAAAGTATACGAGACCGACGATCCGACCCTTGCGATATTCGAGTACAAGGATTCCTTAACGGCCTTCAACGCGCAAAAGAAAGACAGAATGCAGGGCAAAGGAAGGCTGACCAACCTCATAAGCGCCACATTTTTAAAGCTCCTTCAGGACAAAGACATTCCCACTCACTTCGTAAAACTCCTCGACGACAACCATCAGCTCGTTAAAAGGCTCAAGATAATCCCCCTGGAAGTGGTCGTAAGAAACACAAGCACGGGCTCTTTGTGCAAGAGGCTCGGCGTCAAGGAAGGCTTAGACCTGGTGCCACCACTTGTGGAGTTTTACCTCAAAAACGACGAGCTTGGCGATCCCCTGGTAACGGAAGACCACATCAGGGCCTTCGGCTTCGCCTCAAAGCCTCAAGTGGAAAAAATGAAGGAACTTAGCCTAAAGGTCAACGAAATCTTACATAAATATTTGTCTAAGAAAGGCATCAAATTGGTCGATTTCAAGCTTGAATTTGGCATGGACGATGAAGGAAATATTTTCGTGGCCGACGAGATATCTCCCGATACCTGCCGTTTCTGGGACATAACCTCAAAAGAAAGGCTTGACAAAGACAGGTTCAGGAAGGACCTGGGAAACGTCCTTGAAGCCTACGAGGAGATATGGCGCAGGATCGCGGACTGGGACAAAAGTTGCTCAGCCGAATACCGGGCTAACATCCTCGTTTACCTCAAAGAAGGCGTACTGGACACCCAGGGTAAGGCCGTCTGTTCTTCGCTGCATTCCTTGGGTTATGATGAAGTGAAAAACGTAAGGGTTGGGAAATATATAAAAATTACCCTGACCTCTCCATCTCAAGAAGACGCTGCATCCAGGATAAAGGCAATGTGCGAAGACCTGCTTGTAAACGACCTCATCGAGGAGTATTCCTTCGAACTGGAGGAAATATAGATGAAGGTATCAATTGTAATTTTTCCAGGAAGCAACTGCGACAGAGACGTCAAATGGGCTTTTGAACTTTGCTGCAACGCCGATGCGGAGATGATATGGCACGCGGAAAAAAGTCTGCCTTCCGATACTGATATCGTAGTCCTCCCGGGAGGCTTTTCCTATGGCGACTATTTGAGATGCGGGGCCATGGCGGCAAAATCTCCCATAATGAAATCCGTAGCCGAATTCGCCCAAAGGGGAGGCCTGGTCATAGGGATTTGCAACGGTTTTCATATACTCACCGAGGCAAAGCTCCTGCCCGGCGCCCTTTTGCCGAACGCATCGACAAAATTCATATGCAGGTCTTGTCAAATAAAAGTTGAGCGAAACGACACCCCCTTCACCCAACTTTACGAAAAGAACGAAATAGTGAATTTCCCCATCGCTCATCACGACGGGCTTTTCTACCTTGACGACGACTCTTTGACGAAACTTGAAGAAAGCGGCTGTGTAGTCTTTCGCTACGCAGACAACCCTAACGGCTCTCTGAAAGCCATAGCGGGAATAACGAACAAAGAGGGTAACGTACTGGGGCTCATGCCCCATCCTGAAAGGGTTGTTCACCCCCTGCTGGGAGGAGAAGGAGGCGTCAGGTTCTTCAAGGGATTGAGCAAATGGGTAAAGGAGATGCGATGATGGCTAAAAATCTTTACGGTCTAAAGGAAGGGGAATACCTTAAGATAAAAGAGGGGCTTGGAAGGGAACCCAACGAGACAGAGCTGTTGCTCTTTTCCGTGATGTGGTCAGAACACTGCAGTTACAAATCCTCCAGAAAGCTGCTTTCCCTGTTTCCCACGACGGGAAAATACGTTTATCGGGGACCGGGAGAAAACGCCGGGATCGTCGATATCGGTTCGGGCTTAGGCATCGCTTTCAAAATTGAAAGCCATAATCACCCTTCAGCCGTGGAGCCCGTCCAGGGTGCGGCCACGGGAGTCGGAGGGATAATCAGAGACATACTGGCCGTAGGCGCCCGCCCCATAGCCTCTATGGATTGCCTTTTCTTCGGCCCTCCCGAGGAAAGGAGGACAAAATTTTTGAGAGAAGGCGTAATCCGGGGCGTCGGAAGCTACGGAAATGCCGTTGGCGTTCCAACCGTCGGCGGCATGACTTACTACGATCCCGCCTACAGTGGAAATCCCCTGGTAAATGCCATGTGCGCTGGCTTGGTTGAGCTTGACAAGGTAGTAAGCGCAACGGCGGCAAAGCCGGGGAACATCTTAGTTCTCGTGGGCTCAAAGACGGGACGTGACGGTATTGCAGGAGCAGCTTTCGCCTCGGCGGAGCTTGATGCATCCGTAAAGGAAAGCAAGCCGCAGGTCCAAATGGGAGATCCCTTTGCCGAAAAACTCCTCATAGAATGCTGTCTCGAAATTTTGGACAAAGGGCTTATAGTGAGCATGCAGGATATGGGCGCCGCAGGCATAACGTCGTCTTCCGTAGAATTGGCCGCAAAGGCAAAAGCCGGAGCTGAAATCTACCTAGATAATGTCCCCCTAAGAGAAGAGGACATGAAACCCTTCGAGATAGCCCTTTCCGAATCTCAGGAGAGGATGCTACTTGCCATCGATGAAACAAATTTTGGAGAAGTTAGGGCCATAGCCGATAAATGGGGACTGGAGTGCGCCATTATAGGAAAGATCATCGACGAAGACCGATACGTATTGACACATAAAGGCGAGATCGTAGCAGACCTTTCCGCCTCCTTTCTTGCCTCGAGCCCAGAGACGGACTGGCCGGTCCATAAACCCGATGAACTTGGGGTAAGCTACCCCAAAGTTCAAGGTGCTGCGCTTGATCGAAGCGACCCTTCGAAGGTAGTCGATTTTCTGGCCTCTCTACCTCAATTTGAGGACAAATCATGGATTTACGAGCAATACGATCACATGGTCCAGACAAGGACCACTTTAGGTCCCGGAAATCCAGTGGCAATCCTTTATATAAAAGAGGCGGACAAACTAATAGCCCTTGCGGCAGCAAGCGACCCTTGGACATGTGCTGCAGATCCCTTTGCGGGAGGTGTGGAAACTGTAGCGATGGCCATACGAAAGCTGGCGGTAGCCGGCGCATACCCCCTCGGGATGACCGATTGCCTCAACTTCCCATCCCCGGAAGTCCCCGAAAATTTCTGGATCATATCGGAGGTCGTAAAGGGCATGGCCTTGGCGTGTGAAAAGCTCAATTGTCCCATAGTATCGGGAAACGTAAGCCTCTACAACGAATCTCACGAAGGCGCTATACTTCCCACGCCCGTCGTTTGTGCCGTCGGAGCTTTCGATGGCATGCATTTCCTCAAGGCCAAAGGGCCGGAATTATCGGACAGGTTGTTTTTGGTCGGAAAAGAGGCAAGCCTGCAGGCAAGCGCCTATAGGCGCTACGTGGAAGGAAGGATCTCTGGCCCCGTAGACCCCGTCAATTTCGACGATGAACGCACTTTCATCGAAAGGGCAATAAAGACCGCCGCCTTAAAGCTTGCCACCTGTGGAAGATGCGTCAGCCTGGGCGGATTGGCTTTAGCGGCAATAAAGATGGCCTCGGGGTCAAGGTTTGGCCTTGAGATCAAGGGGGGAGACGTCCAATTTTTGTTCGGCGAAGGAGGTCCCCGCGCCCTTTATTCCGTCCCTGAAGCCAAAACAAGCGAGTTTTTGAAGGTGTGGGACGGCTTTCCCGTAAAAGAGATCGGAAGGGTCAGGGAAGACAAAAACGTAAGGTTTGCCTGATCGGCAACGGAGGAAAATCGAAAAATGTGCGGAATCTTTGGCGTTATAGGACCGAAGGAACCTTCTATTTTAGAGGACGTGTATTTGGGACTTTATGCCCTACAGCATAGAGGTCAGGAATCGGCAGGTGTAGCCTGGTTCGACGAAGGCGGCGCCCTGCGCCTTCAAAAGGGAATGGGCCTGGTACACGCTGCGTTAAGCCAGGAACAACTTTCCAAGGAAAGAGGAAGTTGCGCAATTGGACACGTGCGCTACTCCACCGCCGGAGAGTCGTCGATCATAAACGCCCAACCCCTTCATGCAACCTACTCCAAGGGGCAGGTAGCCATAGCCCACAACGGCAACATCACTAACGCCGAAATGCTGAAGCGAGACCTGGAGTCGCGAGGCGCCATATTTCAGTCAACAACGGATACAGAAGTGATACTCCACCTAATGGCCCACGAACAGGACTTGCCTCCAATCGATGCCCTGATAAAGGCACTGAGCAAGTTGCGGGGAGCCTTCAGCATCGTCGCCCTCATAGAAGGACGACTCGTAGCCGCAAGGGACCCTTGGGGCTTCAGACCTCTCGTGATAGGAAAAAGGGACGGCGTTCACTACGTGGCCTCCGAAAGCTGTGCCCTGGACATCGTTAAGGCTACTCATGTGCGCGACGTCAACCCTGGAGAGATCGTAATAATCGAAAGGGGCGAAATAACGAGCCTTTCCATACCGGTTAAGCCGGCGAGGCGTTTCAGATGCTCCTTCGAATACGTCTATCTTGCCCGCCCTGACAGCGAAATTGACGGCAAATCGGTTTACGACGTGAGGTTAAAACTTGGCCAGAACCTGGCCGGGACGTGCCCTTCCCCCGACGGAGAGATGGTCTTAGGCATGCCCGATAGCGGTACCATCGGAGCTTTGGGCTACGCCGTGGCCTCAGACCTTCCCTTCGAGATGGCCATAGTAAGAAACAGATACGTGGGAAGGACCTTCATCCAGCCCACCCAACGCGTGAGGCAACTGGGCGTTCAGATCAAACTCAATCCTATCGACAAGCTCATTCGCGGCCGTAACATAGTGGTCGTGGACGATTCCATCGTCAGAGGCACCACTTCGCAGCTGGCAGTTCGCTTTCTTCGCGAGGCGGGAGCGCGCAAGATACATCTTCGCATAGCTTCTCCCCCTGTCAGGTTTCCCTGCCTTTACGGCATAGACACGCCAAGGTCGGCGGACCTCGCCGCCGCTGCCATGGATACAGGGGATTTGAGGGATTTTATAGGGGCCAACACGCTCTGCTTTCTCAAAGTGGAAGATTTGATAAACTCCATCGACCTTCCCGCAGAAGAACTTTGCACGGCCTGCTTCGACGGCAAGTATTTGGAGGAATAATAAAATGAAATGGACCTACGAAAAGGCGGGGGTTTCCTTAAAAGCAGCCGACGATTGGATCCGAATCGTGAAGGAGGCCGCTTTTATAGCAGAAAGCCGGGGGGTGGTCTCAGGCATAGGAGGTTTTAGCGGCCTATATGACTTGGGAGAAGGGCTTTGCCTGGCAGCATGCTGCGATGGCGTTGGCACGAAACTTGAGATAGCAAAAAGAGCAGGTCATTTCGACGGGCTAGGTCAAGACCTCGTAGCCATGAGCGTAAACGACCTGGTTACATGCGGCGCCAGACCTCTTTTTTTTCTGGACTACCTTGCCTGCGGAAAGTTGGATGGAAAGCGCTACTCTCCCGTGATCTACGGCATAGCCAAAGCCTGCAGGGACAGCGGTTGTGCACTCCTTGGGGGCGAGACGGCCGAGATGCCGGGCACCTATCCGCCCGATGGCTTTGATCTGGCGGGATTCGCCGTCGGAATCGTAAAAAAAGAAGAAGTCATTGCAGGAAGCGATATCCAAGGGGGCGACCTGCTCGTAGGGCTTGCCTCAAGCGGGCTTCACAGCAACGGCTTTAGCCTGGTACGAAAGGTCCTCCTCGACGATGGATTAAAGCTGGACCTGGACAGCAAACCCTTCGGTGAGGATCTGCCCCTTTTTAAGGTTTTACTTGAACCGACAAGGCTTTATCCCAAGATCGTGATAGAGGTCCTACGCAAAACAAAGGTCAAGGCCATGGCCCACATCACAGGCGGCGGCCTTAAAGACAACGTCCTTAGGGTGATCCCCGAAGGTCTATCTGTATCGATAGATTACGGCTCCTGGAAGAGGCCTAAAATTTACGATCTCATAGCCCAAGCCGGCGTCGAAGAGAAAGAGATGAGAAGGGTATTTAATCTCGGGGTAGGCTATGTCTTCATTGTAGAAAAGGGCGAGCTTCCCACCTTGAAAGAGGCCCTTGAGGAGCTTAACGAGCCTTCTTTCCTAATTGGCGAGGTGACAGGGCCGTGACGAAGATGGCCGTTCTTATATCCGGAAGAGGAACAAACATGGTCGCTTTGGCCCAGAGGTGTTTCAGCGGAGATTTAAAGGCCCGCATCTCATTCGTGGCAAGCGACAAAAAGGATGCCTTAGGGATAAAAAAGGCAAGGGAAATGGGCTTTGAGACGATTATTTTGCCTTACAATGAAGGAAGAGCAAGGGCCGAGGGGCATCTTAACGAAAATATATTGTCCCAATCCGTCGAATGGATCGTCCTGGCTGGCTTTATGAGGATTCTTTCTTCAGATTTCGTCAGTAAATACAGGGACAAAATCGTCAACATACACCCCTCTCTTTTGCCGGCCTTTCCCGGCACCAGTGCAATTAAGGATGCCTTTGAATACGGAGTAAAGGTGACGGGCGTCACCGTTCATCTCGTCGATGAACTGATGGATCACGGCCCAATATTAAGCCAAAGGGAGGTCCGCGTCGAAGACAGCGACACCCTCGAAAGCCTCGAGGGAAAAATCCATAAGGCAGAACACGACCTTTACTGGCGGACCTTAAGGGAACTTTTTTCAGGACGTTATAGGAAGAAAGGGAGGCGAATGATAATTGAAGGACCATATTAAGCGCGCATTGATATCCGTGTTCGATAAAAGAGGGATAGAAAAGCTGGCAAAGAGCTTGCACGAATTGGAATACGAAATAGTTTCCTCTTCGGGAACGGCACAATACCTGAAGGACCAGGGTATCCCCGTGAAGGAAATCGCCGATCTTTCGGGATATCCTCATATTTTGGGAGGAAGGGTCAAGACCCTTCATCCTTCCGTATTGGGCGGCATACTGGCCCGCAGGGATTTTCAAATGGACCTGGCCGACGTAGAAAAATGGGGAATTCCCCTAATAGACATTGTGGTCTGTAATTTATATCCCTTCGAGGAAGTGGCCAAGAAAAGGTCAGGGCTGGGAGATCTGATCGAAAACATAGATATAGGCGGAGTTACCCTCATCAGGGCTGCTGCCAAAAACTACCGCTACGTGACAATCGTCACCGATCCCGACGACTACGAAGGGATAACGGAGGAACTTAAAACCCTGGGCAACGTGACTATAGAGACTCGCCAAAGGCTCGCCTTGAAGGCCTTCGCAAGAACCGCCACCTACGATTCGATCATCCATTCCGTCTTAAAAGACGCGATAGCGGAAGAGGAGTCTTTCCCCAAGGCTTTCCCCATTGCCCTGACAAAGGCAATGGATATGAAATACGGCGAAAACCCGCATCAGACCGCTGCACTTTACGAAGACCCAATCAAGGAAACGCCCTTTAAACAGTTGGGAGGAGGCGCCCTTTCCTACAACAACATCCTCGATGCCGACGGCGCCGTAAAGGGCATAAAGCTTTTAAGCGACTCCATAGGGTGCGTAATCATCAAACACACAACACCCTGCGGGATGGCCATCGGAGAAAGTTTGATCTCCGCCTACCGAGGCGCCCTTGCCTCCGATCCCGTATCGGCTTACGGCGGCATAATAGGCTTCACCCGCGAAGTGGACGAAGAGGCAGCTCTTGAGATCTCAACGAAATTTTACGAGATAATAGTCGCCCCCTCCTTCGCCCCCAAGGCGCTAGAGGTGTTTCGACAAAAAAAGCCAAATTTGAGGTTGCTGGCCTTTGACGTAAGCAACATCGACGATTTTCGCATCGCCAAGACAGCCTTTGGTTTTTTAGCCCAGGAAGATACACTCCCACCCGAGCCCGATTTCGACGGCGGCGAATGGATAGGAGAGAAAAGACCGGACCTCAAGCTAGATGCCCTCGTGGCCTGGAAGGCGGCCGCACTTGCGAAAAGTAATGCGATAGCCCTTGCAAAGGATGGCGCCACTATCGCTATCGCTTCAGGTTTTACGAGCCGCGTGGACGCCGTAAAATGGGCAATCGAACATGCAGGAGAAAAAGTACGCGGTTCCGTCATGGCCTCCGACGGATTTTTCCCCTTCTCCGACAGCGTAGAAGCAGCTGCCAAGGCTGGAATTGCCCTAATCCTTCAACCGGGAGGCTCCAAGCGCGACGAGGAAGTAAAGAAGGCCTGCATCGAACGGGGCGTTCCAATGCTTTTGACGAAGGCAAGGACCTTCCGTCATTGAGGAAAGCATTGAGGAAAGCATTGAAGAAAGCGAGGGTTTCGCAATGAAGGCGCTAATTTTAGGTGGCGGAGGAAGGGAACACGCCCTCCTTTACTCCCTTAAAAAATCTAGGGTCATAACGGAAGCGATAGCCGCTCCCGGAAACGGCGGCATCTCGGAAATGTGTCCCCTTTTCCCGTCGAATATTCTGGACGCAAAAGAGGTAACGGATCTGGCAAGGAGTCAAAAGATCGACCTCGTCGTCATAGGTCCAGAAGCCCCCCTGGTAGCCGGAGTGGCCGACGCCTTAAGGCACCATGGCATCCTGGTCTACGGCCCTGGTAAAGAAGGAGCAAAACTTGAAGGCAGCAAGGCCTTCGCCAAAAATTTCATGAAAAGGCAAAACATACCAACTGCACCTTTCGACGTGTGCAGTGATCTTGATGAGGCAAAAAAGGCGCTCGTCAAACGGACTCCTCCCTACGTGATCAAGGCCGACGGACTGGCCGCCGGCAAAGGGGCCTTCGTCGTCAGCGAGATGAAGGAGGCAGAAAGGATCGTAAGTGAGCTTTTAGTCGAAAGAAGGCTTGGTGAAGCGGGCCAAATCATCGTGGTCGAAGACTTTCTAAAGGGCTACGAGCTGACGGCTATGGCGGTAACGGACGGGAAAAGCTACAGGATGCTGCCTTTAAGTCAAGACCACAAAAGAGCCTTCGACAACGACGAGGGGCCAAACACGGGCGGCATGGGCGCCTACTCTCCTCTGCCTCAGGTGAGCAAATCACTCATAAACAGGATAGAAAGGGAGATCATAGCCCCGACAGTTGAAGGCTTGAAGGCAGAAGGCAGGGACTTCATCGGAACCATCTACGCCGGGATCATGGTACACGATGGCGATCCCTACGTGCTTGAATACAACGTCCGCTTCGGAGACCCCGAAGCGCAGGTAGTCCTTTCCATATGCGACGTCGATTGGGGCGATCTTTTCACTGCCTGCTGCAGCGGCACCCTCGAGGAGTTCGGTGAGATAAAGGCCAAGACGACAGCCGTTGGGGTTGTCATGGCCTCGGGCGGATATCCGGGCAGTTACGAAAAGGGATACCCCATCGAGGGCCTGGAGAGGCTGAAGGATAGGGAAGATATTTTAGTCTTTCATTCGGGCACCAAAAAGGCCGAGGGAAAATTTTTCACCGACGGAGGAAGGGTCCTGACCGTCGTTGGCTTGGCCGACGACCTGAGACAGGCGAGAGAAAAGGCCTACCACGCCGTATCGTCCATAACTTTCAGGGACGCTCATTACCGCAGGGACATAGCATGGCAGGCCTTTGTTTAGTATTTATTAAAGCATGAATTCCTTAAGCAAAAATAGCACGGCAAGCACGTACATCGTCTTGCTGACTTCCCTGCTGCGTCCGGCAAGGAACTTTATCAGCGCATAGGAGATTATCCCCCAGGAGATGCCCTCCGCTATTGAGTAGGTAAAGGGCATTGCAAAGATGGTAATGCAGGCGGGAACGATCTCCGTTATGTCGTCGAAGTTCAAATTTTTTAGCGACTGCATCATGAAGACGCCGACCATGACCAATGCGGGCGCTGTCGCGACGGATGGTACTATCTTTGCTATAGGTGATATGAAGAGGGCGCACAAAAATAGTATCGCTACAACTAGGGCCGTAAGACCCGTGCGTCCTCCTTCCTCAACTCCTGCTGCGCTTTCCACGTAGGTCGTCGTGGTGCTCGTTCCAAGGCATGCACCCAAAGTCGTCGCCACGGCGTCGGCAAAGAGGGCACGACCGACCTTGGGAAGCTCTCCCTTTTCGTTCAGCATGCCGGCCCTTGTGGAAACTCCTATGAGCGTGCCTATGGTGTCGAACATGTCGACGAAGACGAAGGTTATAATCACGGGAAACATGGCAAAGGTCAAAGCAGATTTTAGGTCCAACTTAAAAAAGACGGGAGAAAGGCTCGGCGGAGCGGAAATGATTCCCTCCGGGGGAGTCGTGATGCCGAGGGGGATGCTAACGATGGTGATCAGCAAAATACCCCAAAGCAAGGACCCCTTGACCTTATAGGCATGAAGGACTGCCATGAAAAGAAGCCCCACCATAGCCAGAATAGGACCTGTAGACTTTATATTGCCCAGCGACACTAGCGTGGCGGGGTTATCGACAATGATGCCCGCCTGTATCAGGCCTATCAAGGCTATGAACATCCCGATGCCCGCTCCAACCGCTACCTTTAGCGTGTAGGGAACGGCATTGACGATGGCCTGTCTTACCTTACCTGCCGTCAATATTATAAATATGATTCCATTGATGAAAACGCAAGCGAGGGCGACTTCCCACCCAACCTGCATACCAAGCACTACCGAGAAGGCAAAAAAGGCGTTAAGCCCCATGCCCGGCGCCAGAGCGAAGGGATAATTAGCCAAAAAGGCCATCAAAAGCGTCCCTATCGCCGAGGCCAAACAGGTGGCCGTCATGACCGCTCCGAAATCCATACCGGTCTCGCTTAAGATAGCGGGGTTCACGAAGATGATATAGGCCATAGTCATAAAAGTAGTGATGCCGGCAATTATCTCGGTGCGTATGCTGCTTCCGCTCGCAGTTACGTTAAACCTCTTGTCCAACCACTCACCCATAATACGAACACCTCCTTTAATAACGACTGCCCGTAAAATTATATTGCGCTTCTCTTCCGTAAAGGGAGAATTTAAGTTTATATCAACTCTATCACTTTCTTATAATATTATCTATACCGTCCTTTATGCTTTGATACTGCCGAGATAACGCGTTGTACTCCTCTATTATCCTCTCGACTCTCACTTTCGCTTCCTCATCTTGGAAATTCTTCAACATCTCCATGATGCTGTACGACTCAAAGAAGGAGTTCCTATGGCTCGGACGCTCGCATCCAAATACCTCTTTGAGCATCTTGATGTCGTGAGGTATGTTGAAGACATCCTCGGTATCCTCGTACTTAAAAAAGTAATAGATCTTCGGAAATCCTGCCCAGGCTATGGCAGACAGGCACATCGAGCAGGGCTCGTGTGTCGAAAGAAAGATGCAGTCCTGCGGCTTTGGACGATCTTCAAGCTCAAAAAACTTCAATATCGTATATATCTCGCCGTGAAATATGGGGTTTTCTCCCTCGTGATTAGTGGCTGCAACCACGAGGGAAAGATCGTCTGCTTTAAGCACGGCGCCGCCAAAGACCTTATGGCCCAGGGGGACGCATTTTTTAGTCTGCGGCAGAATGTCGTACTCGATCACGTCAAGCAGCCTGTTGAACAACGCCTTATCGTCGCAGCTCATGATCTTGCCCCCTTTAAGAATCGCGATATCAATCTGCCCGTGACGCGCTTTCTGTAGTCCTTCGAAGTCCTGGGGGAGACTTCTTCGCTTGCAATAAGGCGGGCTTCGTCGATGACTTCCTCTGTTAGTTTCTTTCCCCTGAGATATTTTTCCGTCTCAGTCAAAAAGATCGGGACGGGCGACATGCTTCCCGCCGCTAAGCGGATGTCACCTACTGCCTCGCCGTCCAGCTCGATAAACCCGGCCACGGAAAGCCTTGAAATGGTCAAAGCAAGCCTGGAACCTCTTTTGTAGAAAAATTGGCGCGACTTCACCGAAGGAAGGGGTATTTTTACGCTTTTAAGCAACTCATCGGGCCTTAAAACAGTCTTTCTGTAGCCGCTGTAAAGCTCCGTCACGGGAATTTCGCGCACTCCCCTTTTGCTTTGAAGCACTGCTATTGCGCCAAGGACGAAAAGCAGGGGCGGACTGTCGGCAGCAGCTGATCCGTTGACGAGATTCCCTCCGATTGTGGCCCTATTTTGTATGGCCACGGCTCCAATTAAAGTCGAAAGATAAGCCAGGGCGGGAAAATGCTCTTTCACCAAATCCGAAGAGGCAACCTCGGAAAAGGTCGTGCCGCTTCCGATCTCCATGTAACCCTCTTCGAGCTTTATCCCCTTTAGCTCCTTCAAATTCCAGATGTCCATCACCCTCTCGGGCTCGGGCTTTCCCTTCATAAGGTCGGGGTAAAAATCGGTACAACCCGACAACAAGGTCACGTCCGGGTACCTTTCCAGAATTTCCAAGGCCTCCTCCAGATCGTCGGGCAAAAATACCCGGGAGGGCTCGCTTCCCTGAAGCTTTACCGATTCCTCGGACACATTATCCCTTCTGCCCTTTTCAGCAGCAATCTTTCTGCCGTAGCCTTCGGCCGCCGCTTTATCTACGGCGCGAAATATCCGTTCGTAACCTGTGCATCGACAGAGGTTTCCCGCCAGGGCCCATTTTATCTCCTCTCTGGTTGGATTGGGGTTTGTGCTTAAAAGAGCCCGTGCTGCCAAGACCATCCCCGGAATACAGAATCCGCACTGTACCGCCCCCTCCTCGACGAAGGCCTTCTGAAGCGCGTCTTCCTCGCCGTCCAATCCTTCTATAGTGAGCACATCCCCGCCCCGCACCTGCAGAGCTGGAACCAGGCAGGAGTTCACGAGTTTTCCGTTTAAAATCACCGAACAGGCTCCGCACTCTCCCTCTCCGCAGCCTTCTTTGGTGCCAACATACCCAAGCTGCTCCCTCAAGACGTCAAGCAGTCGGTCCAGGGGAGAAGCCTCGGCCGTAACTTCCTGTCCGTTTAAAGTAAACCGTAACTTCATGATCGTCTTTCATCCCCTTCTTGCTCAAGCGCGG
This sequence comes from Acetomicrobium thermoterrenum DSM 13490, assembly GCF_900107215.1. NCBI lineage: Bacteria > Thermotogati > Synergistota > Synergistia > Synergistales > Acetomicrobiaceae > Acetomicrobium > Acetomicrobium thermoterrenum. The sequence goes on from NZ_FNPD01000002.1 coordinate 27,758, forward strand.
TAAGCACCTCTCCCGTAACGGGAAGTCTGTTTGCAAAAAGCCCCGTGGCGTGCTCAATGGCAGCTACCACCGCAGGTCCTCCCCCGCTTAAAGGCATTTCACCCAATCCCTTTGCCCCAAAGGCTCCCCTGCTGCAGGGAATTTCCATAAGTTCCACGAAGAAGTCGGGGCAATCGACGCTGGTAGGGATGGCGTAGTTGGCAAGCCTGTTGTTCCTGTATCTGCCGCCTTCCATCTCTATGACCTCTAGGTAACCGTATCCTAATCCCTGGAGGCTTCCGCCTTCTACCTGACCAAGGGCGAGCAAGGGATTTATGGCAGTGCCGCCGTCAACGACAACGGTGTCTCGCAAGGGCCTCACTTCCCAGGTATCTGTATCTACTTCCACTTCTAAGACGCTTGCTCCCCAGGCGTAACCCTGGTATGCGTCCCCCTGACATTTCTCGTCGTCCCAGTTAAGCTCCGGGGGGTGGACGTAATCGCCTATGACCTCCAACGGTCCCCTTTCTTCCTCGATCCGTCGGGCTATTTCAAAAAAGTCAGCCAGGGGAGTACCGTTTTCAAAAAATGTTCCCCTTGCATAGGTTATGTCCCTAAGGGGGACGTCAAAATGTCTGGATACGTACTCCTTTATCTGCATAATTAGCTTTTCTGTCCCACGAAGCACGATCTTTCCCACGATCATAGTGGTGCGAGAGGCGACTGTCGGACCACTGTCAGGGGCCTTGGACGTATCGGGCTGGCAGTACTTCACCTTCTCAAAGGGAATTTGAAGGCCCTGAGCTGCTATTTGAGTGAGCACCGTCGCGGCACCTTGCCCCATCTCGACGTTGCTCACGTGAAGTTCGACTGACTCCCTCGCCAAAAAAAGCTTTATTTTTCCGTTGATCTTCTGCTCTCCCGCTCCAGTAAAGCCTCCTCCGTGAAGGAAAAGCGACACGCCGATGCCACGTTTTTTCGGGCCCTGATCTTTTGAATACTCGGCCCTCTTTCTTTCGTATTCCGAGATCGCCAAGGCACGCTCAAAGACTAGTCTTGCACCGTCGTCCTCGACCCTTTGACCGAAGGGAAAGGCATCTCCGCACTTTAACAGGTTTTTACGCCTCACTTCTACAGGACTTAAACCAAGCGTCCTTGCGATTTTATCCATCTGTCTTTCCATGGCAAATATGCTTTGAGGTGCGCCAAAGCCCCTGAAGGCACCATTTGGCGGGGTATTTGTGGCCACGGCCCTGGCAAGGATTCGTGCGTTTGGTATCTGGTAGCAGCCCGTAGCGTGAAGCAGCGACCTTTGAAGCACTACGATGCTCAAAGTCGTATAAGCTCCTCCGTCCAAGACCAAGTCTACATCCTGGGCGACTATCGTGCCGTCCTTTTTTACCCCCGTTCTGTGCCTTATCCTGGAAGGGTGTCTCTTGGTGGTGGAGACTATATCTTCGGCCCTGTCGTAGATGATCTTCACGGGCCTTTTGGCCTTCAAGGCCAGCACAGCTGCGTGTATCGCAAGAAGGGAGGGAAAATCCTCCTTTCCGCCAAAGCCTCCGCCCGTAACGGCCTGTTTTATGATGACCTTATCGGGTGGGAGGTTTAAAGCATGCGTCATGGCGCCATGTATATAGTAAGGACACTGAAGCGAACCTACTACCTCCACGCCTCCATCATCGCGGGGAAGGGCCACCATCCCCTGGGGTTCCAGGTAAAGTTGCTCCTGATGGCCCGTCCTGTAAGTTTCTTCAATGATGATATCTGCTTCTTTAAATGCCTCGTCGACGTCTCCTCTTTTTACCTCGAACTTGGCCAAGACGTTGTCATTGCCCCATATCACCTTTTTGCCCTCAAGGGCCTCCTCGATGGAAAGAACAGGCTCCAGTGGTTCGATTTCAACCTTTACGGCCTTTAGTGCAGCCTTGAGGAGTGCCTTTGTAGGAGCGGCAACGAGAGCTATAGGTTCCGATACGTAATTTACGATATCCTCTGCCAATACGGGCATGTCACGCCTTACCATGGCCACCTCATTCGGGCCCGGAAGGTCTTTTGCCGTCACAAAGACCACCTTCGACCAGTCAAAGGACGGATTCTGTCTGATACCAACGATCCTTCCGTGAGGTACGTCGCTTCTCACAGTGCCTCCGTACCAACAACCAGGGATTGGATAGTCATCTATGTACTCTGCCTTCCCCATAACCTTATCCCAGGCATCTACCCTAACGACGGGCTTTCCGATAACCTCCCTAAATTTTTTCTCCGTCGGCGTAACCTTTAATTTTTCAACCAAAGGGCAACATCTCCCCTCATCCAACCGGATTATTGGTTTTTATTATAAAACACGTAATTTATAAGCAAATTGCTCACAATGCCCACAGTGACGGCCAAAAATACGTTGTTCGTTAGGTAAAGTTTCACGAAGGGATGCAAAGTCTCAAGCCAGGCGCCCCTGTCCAAATTTAAATAGTAGGGCATCATGACGGAGATCCCAAGGGTAACTCCGGCTACGATCATGTTACCGAAGTTGTTTTTGACATCGGACATGACAGTGTTAATGCCAGAAAGCAGTATCAAACCCGCGCTTATTATAAAGGCTCCGCCTATGACCGACTTTGGGATCGCAGCCAGGATCGTGGTAAACTTGGGACACAGCCCGTAAAGAAGGAATATAAAAGCCGCTGTTTGCGTGACTACCCTGCTTGCGATCCCCGTCGAAGCTATGATACCGGCGTTCTGGCTTGCGCTGGTGACAGGAAGGCCTCCGAAAAGAGAACACAAAGCGCAGGAAAAGCCCTCGGCAGCTATTCCCCTGTTCATATGCTTTACTTTGTAAGGCTCGGCCGCTGCTGTACATACGGCAGCATAATCCCCTATGGACTCAAACATGGAGCATGCATATCCCGTTAACACCAATAAAATGGCGGAAATACTTATTATCAAAGGCGATGTCGCACCGTCGTAGCCCTTGAAGGGGAAAAGCTTTGGAAGGCTCACCCACCCTGCGCGGGCAACGCTTCCCCAATCGAAAATACCCAGAACCGTTCCGCCAATTATACCCACAATAAGAATTGAGATGAGCACAAAGCCCCTGGAGATCAGGCCCTTAAGTTTAAACCGCAAAAAGAGGGCAAAGAGAAAACTTATTATCCCAAGTGACAAATGAAGGGCATTCGGAATGGCAAATACCCAAGAAAGCGATATGCGAGTGATGACAAAACCGATGGTAGCTACTACCGATCCCACCACGACGGGAGGCATGAATTTCCTTAAAACCGTGAGTACTCTGGATGCTCCGAAAAGTCCCTCGATAATACCGCCAGTAAAGGCAGCTCCCCAGGCGGTGGTGAGCCCGTAGGGATAAGTTTTGGCTATGGAAGCCATGTTTATGAATATGGGAACGGAAGGAAGCTGCACCACTGGAAGCCTGTTTCCCAGGGTGGTCTGTATCATGGTCGCCACGAAAACGCCTATGAAGCAGTAGCTTATCATGGAAGGCGTAACGCTTTCCGGAAGCCCCGCCATGGCCACGAATGCCGTAGCCCAGATGAAGGGGCTGAAATCTACCAAGGTTAGCTGGAGGGCGTAATAGAGCGTTTCAAACACGGACTTCGGCTTCTCGTCTATCGTCAAAACAGGCTTCGTCAAAGCCTCCACTTCCTGCTTGAATACTGCCTGTTCGGGGTCATACGCCATTATTTTCACCATCCTTTTTAAAATCAAAGGGGCATCCCGCAGCGGACACCCCTTTTGCCTTAGCTTACTACCTTTTCCCTGATTGCCTTTAAGACGCGCTCGGGCGTCATGGGAAGGTCGTACATCCTGACTCCGACGGCGTCGTAAATGGCGTTAGCGATCGCAGGCCCCGGCGTATTGATGGCCACTTCTCCGACCGATTTTGCGCCATATGGCCCGTACTCCTCGAAAGAGGGTACAAGTATCGTAACGACCTCCGGCAAGTCAGTGGTCTTATATACCTTGTAGTCCCAGAAGTTGGGGTTTTTCATCTTCCCCTTCTCGTCAAAGAGGTACTCTTCGCAGAGAGAGAAGCTTACGCCGTTTAATACTGCTCCTTCCACCTGCCCCTCGGCAAGCTTCGGGTTTAAGACGTTGCCGCAGTCCATGGCCGTAACGACCTTGAGGGGCCTGACGATACCGGTCTTTATGTCGACTTCCACTTCGGCGAAGGTGGCACAAAAAGGGAAGGGCGACACGGGGCTGACAAAGGAGGCGCTTTCCTCGATCTGAAACTGGTTTTTCGCATAAAAGGCATAGTAAGCCACGTCTTTAAAGCTTAGGCTTCGGCCGCTTTTTACGTGAGAGACTTCCTCCACCCCCAGGGTCAGCTCTTCCCTGGGGCATTCGAGCATCTCCGAAGCGACTTCCATGATCCTCTCCGCTATCTTTTGGGCGCACCTTTTGACGGCGTTGCCCGATACGTAAGTTGTGGAAGAAGCATAGGCTCCCACGTCGTAGGGCGTGAGGTCCGTATCGGAAGAAAGCACTATTATCTTCTCCGATGGCACCTTTAATGTTTCGGCCGCAATTTGGGCGAGCACCGTATCGGAGCCCGTCCCTATATCTGTGGCTCCAACGTAGAGGTTAAAGGAGCCGTCCTCGTTCATCTTTATGTGGGCGCCGCCCATGTCTATCAGGGGAATGCCCGATCCCTGGGTCGCTACGGCCATTCCAACGCCGTAGCATTTGTCGCCCTCTTTCCTTTTGACCCCTCTCTTTTCCTTCCACCCGATGACTCGTGCAGCCTCGTCTATGCACTCGGAAAGCTTACAGGAAGTGACGACCTGCTCGTGTCCGGTCTTGCCCTCGCCTATGGCTTTAAAGACCTCGGAGGTCTCGCCCGTCTTTATGTGCCACTTCTTGACGAACTCGGCCATGTCTATGCCGAGAAGCCTCGTTATGTGATCTATGTGCTGATTGAGCCCGAAAAACCCCTGGGTAGCTCCGTAGCCTCTATAGGCTCCGCCGACGGGGAGGTTGGTGTATACACAGTCGGCGTAGAAGGAGACGTTTTCTATTTTGTTGAAGAGGGGAAGCACCTTGGCGCCCGTATTTGCCAGGACGGTAGGCCCATGGGGCCCGTATGCACCTGCGTTCATGAGGTCATCGATCTCCATGGCAACGATTGTGCCGTCGTTTTTGACGCCCATCTTTATTCTGGAGCGCATGGCGTGCCTCGTCCTTCCCGATACGAAGTACTCCTCCCTGGAGGTTACTATCTGTGCCGGCCGCTTCGTCCTCCATGCAACCAATGCCACGTAAGGCTCAAGCAGCACTTCCTGCTTGCTCCCGAATCCGCCTCCAATGCGGGGCTTGATCACCCTTATTTTGCCCAGGGGAATTCCCAATATGTTGGAGACTATCCTCCTGGCGTGGAAGGGAACCTGAGTCGAGGTAATGAGAACCAGTCTGCCGTAGTGATCAAACGTGGCCTTCGTCACGTGCGTCTCCAGGGCGCAGTGGGAGGCGATATGGGTATAGTAAGTTGCCTCCTGCACGAAATCCGCCTCTTCAAATCCTTTCTGCGAATCGCCATATAAGAAGGCTATCCTGGCAGCAAGGTTTTTCTCCGGCCTGTATATGGCGGAAGGTATCATGACGTGTTCTTCTCCGTCGTGAAGTACGGGCGCTCCATCTTTTTCGGCCTCTTCAATATCAAAAAGGGCAGGAAGCATCTCGTATTCCACCTTGATTTTCTTCACCGCTTCCTTCGCTATCTCTTCACTTTCTGCTGCTACCAGGGCCACCCTGTCGCCGACGAACCTCACTTTTTCGTCGAACATGTACATGTCGTAGGGCGAAGGTTCTGGATGTGACTGGCCTGCGGAGGTGTAAAGCACCCTTGGGGTGTTTTTGTAGGTCAACACCAGCGCAACGCCGGGCATCGATTCAGCTTCGACCGTATCTATGCTTTTTATCTTCGCATGAGCGTGGGGCGAGTAAAGAAAGGCTATATGAAGGGGATCTTTAAGCGCAAAGTCGTCAGCAAAGAGCGGTTCGCCCGCCGCGAGCGCCAGGGCATCGACTTTCTCCTTATTTTTTCCAATGTTGATATAATCAGTCATTTTCCTTCACCTTCCTCGCGGCAAGTTTCACGGCATCTATTATCTTCACGTAACCCGTGCACCTGCAGAAATTTCCGTCAAGGGCTTCCTTTATCTCTTCGGCAGTGGGATCAGGGTTTCTTTGAAGTAGAGCGTAAGTGGCAAGCACCATGCCTGGAGTGCAGTAGCCACACTGTACTGCTCCTGCCTCGACGAAGGCCTCCTGTATCGGGTGGGGTTCGTGAATAGACCCTATGCCTTTGACCGTCGTTATTTTTCTTTCGCCTACTGAAGCAGCGTAAACCATGCAGGAGTTTACGAGTTCTCCATCGAGCAGAACGCTGCAGGCGCCGCAAAAGCCTTCCCTGCAGCCACATTTTACCTCCGTAAAGCCGTTGTCGCGTAAAAGGTCTAACAGCCTGACATGGGGAGCAAATTCCAGTTCGTGTACTTTTCCGTTTATGTTAAACGATGCCTTCATCTCCATCACCTCGCACCACCTAAAGCATTCAGGCCGCGACAAAGCAATACCTTAGAGACCTCGGTCAGATAAGGGCCGCTTCCTGCTGGCTTGTCGGCAAATTCGACGTTGACATTCCTTAAAATCCCTTCGGCATCCACGTCCTCAAGCCTGCTGCCTTGAAGCGCCTTTTCAACTCCGCTTAACCTGTCGTATGCCTTCTTCGTGCCTGTAACCACGACCTTTGCACCTCTTATAGACTCGCCTTCGACGGACAGAGCAATTGTAACGGTCAGGGCCGAGTAATCCGTGGCCGTTCGAGCAAATCTGTCGAAATAGCCGATTATTTTCGCGTCAGGAAATCTGACTTCAGTCACGGCACAATCTTGAAACTTGCCCCTATTGGATAAAAACTCCTCGTATTTACAGGTACCCTGCCCTTTTCCCAGGACTTCAATTTCTGCTTCCAATGCCAGAAGGGGGCCCATAAGGTTCGACCAAAGGGGCGACAGATACACGCTTCCGCCCATGGTGATCCTGTTCCTCAAGGGTGTCGTCGCCGTGCACTTTAAAGCCTTGACAAGCAAGTGGTCGCTTTCTAAGGAATCCATAACTCGACTCAGGGTTGCCGTCGCTCCGATGCGCCACATGTCGCCTTCTTTCTTGATATAGTTTAGGGGTAAAGAAGAGATGTCGATAACCCGCTTTGCCGATTTTATCCTCTCTTCCTTTATGACCGTGCCGCCTGCATGGATAAGCGCGCCCTCTTCCTTTAAAAGCTCTGCCAGTTCCTCTAGGCTTTTTGGAAAATACCACTCCATCGCTTTCAACTCCTTTTCTTCCAATAGCTTTCTGCCACCTTTCTGGCTTCCGCCATGACGCTTTCTTCAATCATGCTCACTAGGACGTGGTCTTTTACGACCTCGCGGTCTCCTACTATAACGGTATTTACCGCGCTATCACGAATGCCAAATATAAGATGGCCTAAAAGGTTTTGGGGCGTCAAAGGCGTTGGTGGATAGTAATCAAGGACGACCAGGTCGGCAGCAGCTCCTTCTTTTATCGCTCCCATGGGTTTGCCGAAGTGGGCCGAAAAGATGGAAGCGTTTGACTCGAAAAGCATCTTCGCCGTCTCGGTCCAGCCCACGGTCGGATCCCGACGCTCGTGTTTGTGTATTATGTAAGCCACCTTGGCGGACTCAAGCATGGAAGGGGTGTAGCCGTCGGTCCCCAAGCCCACGTTTACGCCTTTTGCTATCATCCCTACGACGTTTGGCACGCCCACGGCGTTGTTCATGTTGGACTCAGGATTATGAACGACATTTACGCCACATTTCGCCAAAAGCTCGATTTCGGGCTCATCTATATGCACTCCGTGAATGGCAAGACTGCCAGGGGTTAAGACTCCAAGCTCGTACAACCTGTCCGTTACGCCCTTGTAACCCCTCTCTCTGGCATCGGTCACGTCAGCCAAACCTTCGGCCAAGTGAAAATGAAAGGGCGCGTTGAGATCCTTTGCTTCCCCCACGCAGCGCCTTATCGTTTCATCCTCAAGCGTGAAAGAAGCGTGAAGCCCAAACATGGCCCGAACAAAGGGATCATTGGCATTCTTTTTTATGAACCTCACGTTTTCTTCTATGGAGGCATCTCTTGCCTTCGGTCCCCAGCGGTCCGAGACCTCAAAACATAAAGACCCCTTAATTCCGACGTCCTTTAAGGCCTTTTCAAGCACGTCAAGGCTTCCGTCGATCATGCCAAAAGAGGCGTGATGATCAAGTATCGCGGTCGTCCCGCTTTTGAGCGAATCTATGGCGCCTACAAGGGCACTGTAGTAAAGCTCCTCTTCCGTCATAAGGTCTTTGTCCATACTCCACCAAAGCCGCTCCAGTATCTCCTTAAAGGTCTTTGGCGAGGGTCCCGCTATGGACATGCCGCGGGCGAAGCTGCTGTAAAGGTGCATGTGGGCATTGAGAAAGCCTGGCATCACGAGCCTGCCGCCCAAGTCTTTAACCGTTATCCCTTCCTTATTGCCATATTTTGCAAGAATATCATCACTTTTGCCCACGGCAGCTATCGTTTCGCCGTCTATGACCAGACCGCCATCTTCTATGACCTTGCAGTCTTCGCCAAGGGTTACAACTGTCCCGCCTTTTAATATGAGCATTCCCACCCCTCCCTTCTTGATCGATATTTCAATCGATCCGAATAAATTATATTCTGCCCTTTCTCAACTTCTCAACGGCTCTCCAGCGCCCTGGCTGCACTCTCTATCGCCTCTATAATTTGTTCGTACCCCGTGCAGCGGCACAAGTTTCCCTCTATGGCGGTCTTTATCTCCTCCCTGGTGGGGTTAGGGTTTTTGTCGAGCAAGGCCTTGGCGGACATGAGCATGCCGGGCGTGCAAAAACCGCACTGCACGGCGTGATGCTTTATAAATGCCTCCTGCAACGGGTGAAGTTGACCTTCTTTTTCCAGGCCCTCGACAGTAAGGACCTCGCTTCCATCGGCTTGAGCCGTCAAGACCATGCAGGAATGTACCGCCTCACCGTCAAGTATTACAGTGCAGGCTCCGCATTCCCCGACGCCACAACCTTCCTTCGTGCCGGTAAGGTGAAGGCGCTCCCGTAAGGTGTCAAGCAGCCTTTCCTTCGGCCCGACTGTAAGGCAATGTTTCGTCCCATTTACGGTGATGGTGACTTCTATATTACTCATCGGCCTTCGCCTCCCTAAAAATCGTCTCCAAGGCGCGCTTTACCAGGCTTGCCAGGGCTATGCGCTTATAAGGCGTTGACCAGCGAACGCCCGTGGCAGAGATCATCTCCTCGCTTGCCCTTTCGCCTATCTCGGCTGGATCAATTTCGCCAATCCTTTTGCCGGAAATTGCTTCCTCGATCTTGCCAAAGCGAATCGGGTACGCCGTCGCTGCGCCTGGCACAATTCTAGGGTCAAAGACGGTATCGCCCTTTATGCCCAAGACGACCGCCAGATTAAGCCTGGCTATGTTCATGGCCTTTCTTCTTCCTATCTTTTGGAAATTAGTAAAGTAACCTTCGCCGAGCAGGGGCACGCATACTTCCGTCATCATTTCGTCGCTTTGACGGTTCGTCCTATAGGGACCGGCCAAAAATTCGTCCAGTGGAAGCTTTCTTTCGCCATTTAAAGTACGCAGTTTCACATGCGCCTTTAGGGCAATAAGAGGAGAAAGCAGATCGGCAGCGGGTGAGGCGTTATTTATATTTCCCCCCACGGTGCCTCTGTTTCTTATTTGGGTGGAACCTATGGTCTTGGCAGCGGAGGCCAACAGAGGAAAGTGTTTATTAATTACGGGAGACTCCACAAGCATCGTATGAGTGGATAAAGCCCCTATCGCCACGCAGTCCTTTCTTTCTTCGATGAACTTCAATTCCTTTAATCCGCTTATGTCCAGCAAATACCTGAAACCCTTAGCACGCGCGTTTTCCTTCCTGATGTCCACCAATAGGTCCGTCCCGCCTGCTATGGCTCTCACGCCTTCGTGAGAGCCGAGAAACTCCAGTGCTTCCTTCAAAGAAGGAGCTTTAAAAAATTCATAGTCTATCATTTTTTGCCACGTCCTTTCCTCAAGGGGTGGCCCAAAAGCACCCTCTCCAAGTTCAACGGCAGCGATCTTATCCTCCTGCCCGTAGCCTGTGCGATTGCGTTGGCTATGGCAGCTGCCCCAAGCTCAAGCGTAGGCTCCCCAATGGATTTCGCGCCGAAGGGTCCGTCGGGGTCGGGATTTTCGACGATTATGGGGATTATGTTGGGCATGTCCTTAGAGGTGGGAATTATGTATTCGTCAAAGTTGGTGTTTGCGATATAACCTTCGTCGGTCTCCACCTCTTCCATGATGCCGTAACCCAGGCCCATCATAACTCCCCCGTATATCTGCCCTTTCAACATCTCAGGATTTATCGCCCGTCCCACGTCATGGGCGGCGGCCATGTTCAAGACCGTCACCTCGCCCGTCCCCATGTCTACCTCGACCTCGGCTATCTGACAGCCATAGACGTAGGTGAAGTAGGGATTGCCCCTTCCTTCCTCCTCGTCCCAGTAAATATTTGGCGCCACGTACCAGCCCACATGGGACAGCTGTACGCCGGCCCAAAAAGCTTTGTTAGCCGCCTCGGCGAAGGAAATCAGCTTTTTGCCATCGGGAGTATATATCCAGTTTTCCTTGAACACCAGGTCACTTGAAGGCAATCCAAACTCCTCGGCCAGAAAGCGGGAAAGGGCCCTCTTGGCGCTCTCGACGGCCCTCATAACGGAGTTTCCTCCTACTAAGGTGGAGCGCGACGCTACGGTGGAGCCGCTGTCCGGTGAGATCAAGGTATTTGCCTCGAGGAAAGTTATATGTTTCATCTCTATGCCAAGTTCTTCCGCCGCGATCTGACAGAAGGCTGTCTTAAGACCCTGGCCGTTTTCTGCCAGGCCGCTATAAAGGTAAACGCTTCCGTCCTTTTGGATGGACAAAACCGTTCCGGCAGCGTCAACGGCCTCGGCGCCTAGGCTGCAGCCCCTGAAACTTATGGCCATGCCTATGCCTCTGCGCTTGTCGCCCCTTTGGGGTTTGCTGTATTCCCTGTATTTTTCTTCATAGCCTATGGCCTCTGCGGCCTTTTTCATGACTTCAGCAAGGCTTACCTCGTGGCGGTCAAGCTTCTGTCCGCTTGCCGTCACCGAACCGTTCTTCAAGATGTTTTTAAGCCTTATCTCAAGCGGAGTTATGCCAAGTTTCTGGGCAAGCTCGTCCATTAAAGACTCGTTTGCAAATATCACCTGAGGGGAGCCGTAACCGCGCATGGCGCCTGTGTATACGTTGTTAGTATAATATCCGTAGGTATCGGTCTTGACGTTGGGCACTTCGTAAGGCCCCGTCGCTTGGACGACGGACCTCCAGGTGACGAAGGGGGTCTGGCAGGCGTAAGCTCCGCCATCGGCTATGGCCTCAATTTCCATAGCAACCAGCTTGCCGTCCTTAGTGGCTCCTACCTTATATTTCATCTTATAGGGATGTCTTTTGTAGCTTTCAACTATTGACTCTTCCCTGGTATTTACCATCTTAACGGGCTTGCCAGTCTTTAAGGCCAAAAGGGCTGCCCTGCAGGCCATGGCGGACACGACCTCGTCTTTGCCGCCAAAGCTGCCGCCTATGTGGTTTTGAACGACCCTTACCTTGCTCAGGTCAGCCTTAAGGCACCTCGCTACGGCATCCCTGGTAGCGAAGACGTTTTGAACGGAACCGTAGATCGTCACCAGGCTTCCGTTTTCGTGAGGGACAGCAACGACAGCCTCAGGCTCTATGTAGCTGTGCTCCACAAACTGCGTCTCGTACTCTCTCTCAATGATGACATCGCTTCCAGCAAAGCCCTCATCGACGTTGCCCTTTCTCAATTTATGGTGTACCACTTCATTGCTGACTCTTTCGGGATGTATAGGATTGCTTTCCTTTGACAATAGGGGGTCAAAAATTCCTTCTATTTCTTCGTATTCCACTTCGATAGCTTCTAAGGCCTTGGCGGCAACGTCAAGGGATTCTGCCGCCACCATGGCTACGCCGTCGCCTATGTAGTAAATACGTTCCTTGGCCAGGACCTGCTGGTCCTGTATGATGACGCCTATTTCGTTGCAGAAAACGTCTTGGGCTGTCATGACGGCCCATACGCCCGGTATGGCGCGAGCTTTATCTACGTTAATGTTTTTTATCCTCGCCGAAGGATGCTTTGCCCGAAGCACCTTGCCGTAAAGCATCCCGGCAAACTGAAGGTCTGCTCCGTATTTCGCCCTTCCTGTAACCTTCTCGTAGGCGTCGACCCTCTCTGCGGGTTTATTTACCGTGCTAAACATCTCTCTTCCTCCTCTGTCCTTTCACTAGCCCTGTAGCATCGAGCCTACAGGGCTAGTGCAGGTGTTTAAGAAAGCGTAATGGCGCCGACCGGACAACGCGTGTAGCAAAGCCCGCATCCAAAACAGGCATCGGGAGTAACGCCTGCCTTGCCGGAAGGACCAACCTTTATGGCATCATAAACGCAGGACTCCTCGCATTTACGACATCCTATGCACTTTTCCTCGTCTACGCTCGGATTTACCTTGACAAGAGGTTCTTTCCTGGAAGACCACTTCTTGGCGGTCAAGCCCTTGATCTCATCTAAGGACGAGTAACCGTGTTCGTCGAGCCACTTCGATGTTTCTTGAGCTATCCTCTTGAAGGCCTTGGGACCTTCAATGATGGCCTGTGTGCATATCTGCACTGCCGACGCTCCTGCCATGAACATTTCAACGACATCTTCGCCGCTTGATACTCCTCCCACACCGATAACGGGTATGGAGACGGCACGTGACAGTTCAAAGACATGTCGAAGGGCGATTCCCTTTATGGCAGGTCCTGAAATCCATCCGTAGCCCGTATCGCTTCCCATGTAAGGAAGGCCCGTTTTTAAGTCTATGCGAAGGGCAGGCCCGACGGAGTTGATGGCAGCCAAGGCGTCAACGCCAACTTCCTCAAGTTTTTTGCCAAGTTCAGCCAAATCGGGAACTCCAGGGCTTACCTTTACGATGATCGGCTTTTTGGTGGCCTTCCTTGCAGCCGCGACTGTGTTTAGCACAGGAGTTAGGTCGCGCCCCACGTAGTGAGTGGAAAGCTCGAAGGCATCGGCGAAGGGTTCGGTCCTGGGAATGAGATCGGTCAGCTCTTCGGCCGTATATCCTAGGCCCACTATTATTGGTACGGGTAGAGCAGAAATCTTGCCGTACTCACTTTCGAGCCAATGCTCAGGCGAATGCTCCGACCAAAGCTCTGCATTTACGAAGCTTTCCTTGAAGGCAGCCATGCAGGGGCGGGGTACGTCAGCTGCCTTAACGGATATGGTCTTGGTAACGACGCCGCCTGCTCCCCCCTCCACCATCCTCTTTATGGTCTCGTAATTTCTTGAAGGAGGCCCCGCAGCTATTATCAGGGGATTTTCGAACTCCATCCCCGCTATCTTCACTTTTAAGTTTGCCATTTTTGCCTTCTCCTCCTTTAATCTTATTTTTACTTTCCGCCCATTGTCAGGGTCATAACGGCCTTGGCCGTGTGTATCCTGTTTTCGGCTTCGTCGTAGACTATGGAGTGAGGCCCGTCTATTACGCTGTCTTCGACCTCGTTCTTGCGGTCTGCCGGTAAAGCATGCATGTACATTACGTCCGGGTCGGCCAGGCTCATCATCTTCTCGGTGCACTTCCAGTGCTTGTTGGCCTCAAGGCGAGGATTGATGACAGCAGGGTCGGGGTTCGTCACCCAGTCTCCCCAGTTTTTAGGGATAACCACGTGTGCTCCCTCGTAAGCCTCCTCCTGGTTGTGGGTGATCTTTAAGCTTCCGCCGTTTGCCTTGGCGTTTTCCTCAGCTTGCTTTATGACCCAATCCGGCAGGTCATATCCTTCCGGATAGGCAAGCGTCACGTCCATGCCGTACCTCGGGAAAAGAAGGACCTGACTCAGCGGCACCGATATGGGCTTTTTGTGGGTCGTTGCGTAAGCCCAGATTATCGAGACCTTAAGCCTCTGGGTGTCTTTGACCTTTTCTTTGATGGTCATTAAGTCGGCCAGCACCTGCATGGGGTGGTAAAGGTCGCACTGGAGATTCATGACCGGCACTGTGGCCCACTGAGCCATATCACGCAGATATTTGTTTCCTATGCCCCAAAAGCAGTTCCTGCAGGCTATGCCGTGTCCGAATCGCGAGAGTATTATGGCCGTGTCCTTGGCGGATTCGCCGTGGGCGATCTGCATAGTGCTGGTATCCAGGTAGTTCGCATGTCCTCCGAGCTGGGCAATGCCCGCTTCCATGGAATTTCTCGTCCTCGTCGACTGCTCAAAGAACATCAAAAATATTGTCTTATAGGAAAGATAAGGCGTCGGAACTCCCATGGCGAAATGTCTTTTGAGCTCAAAGGAGACGTCCAAAAGGGTATCGACCTCTTCCTTGGTCCACTCTTGAAGCGTTATAAAATGCTTGTTATGAAACTGCGTCTGCATAATTTTTTACCCCCTCACACTAGCTCTTCATATTTGAATATACGTAAGGCACGGCCGCGTAAAGGGCAGCAGCCTTTACCAGTTCGTCCTTCCATGTTATTTCGTTTGGGGCATGAGCCTGATCCTCATGTCCAGGGCCAAAGCCCACGCAGGGAATGTCGTAACGGCCCATTATGGAAACCCCGTTGGTGGAAAAGGTCCACTTGTCGACTATGGGATCTTCACCAAAAAGCTTTTTGTAGGATTCGACGACGGTCCTGCAGGCTGGATGGTCTTCCTCCACCACCCAGGTGGGGAAGTAGCAGTCCGTGGGATAGACCAACCCTTTCCAGGAGGGACGCGAGTAGGAATAAAGGGACACTTCAGCACCGCTGGCCTTTACGGCAGGCAGCCTCCTAATCTGTTCCAAGGCCTCCTGCCAGGTCTCCCCGTGAGTCAGGCGCCTGTCAATGGAGATGCTGCAGCTATCGGCGACGGCACACCTCGACGGTGACGTGAAGAAGATCTCGGAAACCGTTAAACTTCCCTTGCCCAGAAACTCATCGTAGGCGAGATTTTCGTGGAGGGCTCGAAGCTCAAGTATGATGGGAGCCATCTTGTATATGGCGTTTATGCCCCTTTCGGGTGCGGAACCGTGGCAGGACACTCCTTTGGTCGTAACCTTTATCTCCATCCTGCCGCGCTGGCCCCTGTGGACCTTACAGGACGTCGGCTCGGTGAGAAGGACGAACTCGGGCCTTATCTTGTCTTCCTCGATGATGTACTGCCAACACAAGCCGTCGCAGTCTTCCTCCTGGACGGTACCCGTTATTAGCACCGTGCAATCACCAAGTAGCCCGAGCTCCTTCATTATCTTCGCTCCGTAAACCATGGAAGCCATTCCGCCTTTTTGGTCGCTTGCGCCCCTTCCGCCAATGACTTTTTCGTCCTCGTAACCCTTGTAGGGATCGAACTTCCAAAGTGACGGGTCTCCCACGTCGACGGTATCTATGTGAGCATCCATGGCAATCAACCTAGAGCCATTTCCCACGTACCCGAGGACGTTTCCCATGGGGTCTATCTCCACTTTATCGAAGCCCACATGTTCCATCTCCTGGGCAATCCTTTTTATCACCGCCTCCTCGCCCGAGCTTTGGCTTGGAAGGGCAATGATGTCCCTCAAAAACTTGCTTATGTTGGCCCTATAACCCTCGGCCTTAGATAAAATTTCCTTGCTAAGTTCCACGTCGACCCCCCCTAACGCGCCTGTTTTAATTTGCTACTCCAAATCACTTAAAAGCCCTGTTCTCTCGTTAAAGTTTCTTATGAGCTCGTCGATCTTCGGAGCCATACCGTGTATGCCGCCCCAGTAGTTGTCGTAATCGAACCACTGGGCGTTGAGTTCGTCGACCGATTTGCCCTGTTGCTCCACCCATGTGTAGTACTTGAGGTTATGGATGCGGAACCTGTCATAATAGGAAAGCTCAAGCATCCAATCGGAGGTCTGAGACAGCATGTGAACGTGGTGATCCTTTTCCGCCATGCGCTCGTCATAAGGACCTTCGCGGTCGCTCATCTCTCGGATCCTCGAGAGATACATGTCGGCAGAATCAGTAAAGACAGTGAAAACCATGTCATGTTCCGTCAATCCGTAGTATTTTGCCATCTTGATTGCGCCTATTACATTTGCGATGCCGGAGATACCTAGAAGTGCCAAGTTATCGATGACTTGAGCGGGAACGCCGATTGCCTTCAAGTAATTTCTTCCTGCCTCCTCGTTGAAAAGGCGAAGCAGGCGCAGGCAGGATTCATCGTCGATGTCGATGACCATATCGGTATTTTTAACATTATGGATCCAGGGGACGTGTTTGTCGCCAATGCCTTCGATCCTGTGGTCACCGAAGCCGTTATAAAGGAGCGTTGGGCACTGCATTGCCTCGCCAACGGCGATCTTGCTATCCGGATAAAGGGTCTTCATGTAGTCGCCGCAACCAAGCGTCCCGGCCGAGCCGGATGTGAGCACGACGCCAAAGTACCTTTCTCCCGAAGTGGCCAGTTCATTAACCACTTCTTCCATGGCATGTCCTGTGACCTCGTAATGCCACAGGTGGTTTCCAAACTCCTCGAACTGGTTGAATACGACTACGTCCTCCCTGGTGCGCTTTAATTCCCAGGTTTTGTCGAAGATCTCCTTGACGTTGCTTTCGCCTCCGGGCGTGGTTATGATCTCGCCTGCGACGCTTTTAAGCCATTCAAACCTTTCCCTGCTCATGCCCTCAGGAAGTATGGCGATGGAGTCGCACCCCAGAAGCTGGGCATTGTAAGCTCCGCCCCTGCAATAATTTCCGGTAGATGGCCAGACTGCCTTTTGCGAGGTCGGGTCAAACTGTCCCGTTACCAGGCGCGGAACGAGGCAACCGTAAGTCGCGCCTACCTTATGTGCCCCCGTAGGGAACCACTTGCCGACCAAGGCAACTATCTTGGCCTTTACTCCGGTTATCTCGGGCGGCATCACGAAATAGTTGACCTTGCCAAATGTCCCGCCCTTTTCCTTAGGCTCGTTCTTCCAGGTTATGCGAAAAAGGTTAAGGGAATTTACATCCCAAAGGCCTACACTTTTAAGTCTTTCCTTAACAGCCTGTGGGACTTTCGTCGGATCTTTCATCTGCTCAAAGGTCGGAAGAATGATGCCCCTCTCTTTCGCCCTCTCGACTGCCTTTTTTAGTATCTCTTCGTTGACTGTAAGGTCTATCAATTTCGCTCTCTCCTTCTGTTTGTATATTTTAATTTGCAGATCCGATAATCCTGCTTACCGCTTCAAGGGTTGGTTCAACTTCGTATGGGCTGCCGGCAGCCCTTTTTGCGCTTTCGGAGTCCTTCAGGCCGTTTCCGGTAACTATTACGGCCACACGCTCATGGCTGCCCAGTTTGCCTGTTTGGGCGTATTTAAGCAACCCCGCAAAGCCCGTAACGCCTGCGGGCTCGCCAAACACCCCGCTGGTGCGGGCCAACAACCTCATAGCCTCAAGTATCTCGTCGTCCGACACAGCGACCATATCGCCACCAGAGTTTCTTACGGCACGAAGCGCTTTGGCCCAGTTTCGCGGTTCGCCCACGGCTATGCTGTCGGCCAACGTATTGGTGGGCTTCTTTTCGATGACATTTTTGCCTTCTTTAAAGGCCTTGTATATGGGATTAGCGCCTTCTGCCTGAACACCTATCAGCTGCGGGATTTGGCTTATCAATCCGATTTGTTTTAAGTCGTAAAAGGCCTTGTAAAAGCTGCTTATTATGCAGCCGTCGCCTACCGAGACGAACACCTTGTCGGGCAGGTCGAAGGACAGCTCCTCGGCCAGCTCAAGCCCGCAGGTCTTTTTGCCCTCCACTAGATAGGGATTGATGGCGCTGTTTCTGTTGTACCAACCGTAAGCATCTATGGCCTTCACGGCGAGCTTAAAGGCATCCTCGTAGGTGCCCTTTACCAAAAAGACCTTGGCCCCGTAGATTAAAAGCTGGGTCACCTTGTTTACTGGGGCCTTTTCGGGCACGAATATGTAGCAGTCAAGCCCTGCGACGGCAGCACATCCGGCCAGAGAGCTTGCGGCGTTACCGGTAGAGGCGCACGCTATGGACGTAGCGCCCTTTTCTTTAGCCTTTGCCACGCCGATAAAGCTTGCCCTGTCCTTAAAGGAAGCAGTTGGGTTTCTTCCGTCGTCTTTTATCAGGACCTGTTTAACTTTCAGTTTTTTTGCCCAATAGGCGCTTTCATAAAGAGGTGAAGAGCCGACTTTCAAGTTTGGGAAAAAGGTCGGGTCATTTATGGGAAGAAGCTCAATGTAGCGGGAGATGCTTCTTTCTTTATTTCCGGCTAAAGCCTCGGGCGTAAATTGCCGCTTCACCTCCCCGTAGTCGTACAATACGTCCAATGTGCCGTCGGGCCCACAATCCGGACAGGTAAAGACGTCGCTTTTTGGGTCGAATTCCCTTCCGCAGAGCACGCACTTTAGTTTATCCGCTGAAGCCACGATCATTACCTCCTAACCTTTTATCTTTAATATTGTAAAAACTACGAAGCATCGAGATAGGACGCGGCTATAGCCGCATATCCCTGAGTGGCCTTGACAAGCTGCTTGATGTTCACTCTTTCGTCTTTTGTATGAGCTAGCTGTTCTTTGGATGGACCGAAGCTAATCGTGGGGATGCCTTTAATTCCACCGTAAAAGCAGCCGTTCGTCCCAAACCCGGATTCGGAAAGGGAAGGCTCCATATCCAGGTAGTGCAACCCTCTCAAGGCCCTTTCGATCAATTCTTCGTTTTCTCCGAAAAACCAACCCGGGGCGAAATGCTTCACCTTGATCCTCTTTCCCGTAAAACACTGCACATAATCCTCAGCCACCTTTACGTCGGCCTGGATATCCGGGTCTATGTCACGTGCCAAAGATATCAGGCGTGCCACTTCTTCCACTACCCTGCTTTCCGCCTCGCCGGCCAAAAGCCTCCTGTCGCATGTGGCCACGCAGTTGTCGGGCAAAACGCTCGTTCCCATGGATGGGGCGGTGGACAAATCGGTCAGGACCATGATTCCGTCTCCAAGTAAGTAGTGGCGGGGCGGCAGGAAATGCTGCTTTATAAACGTGAGGAGAAAGACCATCTTTTCGGCTGCATTTACACCTGAAAGAGGAAAAGAGGTGTGAGCGCTTTTTCCCTGGGCTTCAATGACAATCTCCGCCCTTCCTCGTTGGCCCCTTTTGATGTTTAAATTAGACGCTTCTCCGATCACAACGC
Source organism: Acetomicrobium thermoterrenum DSM 13490 (assembly GCF_900107215.1). NCBI lineage: Bacteria > Thermotogati > Synergistota > Synergistia > Synergistales > Acetomicrobiaceae > Acetomicrobium > Acetomicrobium thermoterrenum. The sequence continues at coordinate 47,061 of NZ_FNPD01000002.1, forward strand.
CATCGGGCTCGAAGATCTCGTATACTTTAGACGAAGCTACACCTTCGGCAACCTCTTGGTTGACGACGCAAGCGACGGCAAGTTCGCCATAAAGAAAATCGGAGCACTTTTTAAGTTCACTGCCGGCGATTATCATCGCAGCTAAGCTGCCCTTTGCGTCAACCGATCCCCTTCCGCAGATATGGCCATCGATGACCGTCCCCCCGTAGGGGTAAAAGGACCATTCAATGGCATCGCTAACGCCGACGTGATCCATTTGCGCCTCGAAGAGAAGGCGCCTTCCTCCGGGATTAAACGCAATCTTTCCGACGACGTTTCCCATCTCGTCCATAATTACCTCATCGTAACCAAGCGACAGCATGAGGTCGTGGATATAATAGGCGATCCTTTCCTCCCTGCCTGACGTACTGGGGATGGATACCAACTTGGAACATAACTCCGTTATAGTTTGAGGTGAGACCTGTCCCGCAATCGCTTGAACGGTTTCCTGCACCAATACACTAACCTCGCCATTATGGGAATCATTTGTTGATCTTTATTATAACTGATATTCTATAAGTTACAATTAATAAATATTTTTGATATACTTTAGGCATGTCTTATACAAATGATAAAGGGAGAGATCGATGAGATGACCCTACAACAGCTAAAGACCTTTCTCGCCGTTTGCGAGGAAATGTCCATAACGCAGGCTGCCTTCAAACTTTTCATCACTCAGTCGGCCGTAAGCCAGCAAATAAAGGCTCTGGAGGAAGAATTCGATATTAAACTTTTCGAAAAAAGGGGCAGGCGTCTTTGTATTACAGCAGAGGGCAAGATTTTCCGGGATAGCGCCAAGGAGATCGTTGAAAATGCAGAGCATATAGCAGAAAAGCTCAAGGCCAGCAAAAGCCTGGAGGTGGGGAAATTAAACATGGCCAGCACCCATCATTTGGCACAGTATCTTCTAATGAATCCTCTCTTGGAATTTCATAAAAGCTATCCAAAAATAGACCTGTCCCTCTACACTCTCGATGCTAGCGAGATAAAATCCGCCGTCGAATCCAAAAGAGTTGACATTGGCTTCATGCCCGATGGAGCTGCCGTCTTTTCTCCTCACTTAAGAATTACTAAAATATACGAAGATCGCATGGCCTTAATAGCCTGGCCAGGACATCCGTGGCGAGAAGAGGAAAAAATAAAGCCATCGCAATTGTCGGGGGAGCCCCTTGTATTCGCATCTACGCCCTCAAGCATTAACGAGATAGCCCTCGCCTTTTTGAAACGACATCACATACATATCGATACCGTCATTGACGTCGGTAACATCGATCTTCTGAAGGAAGCGGTGAGACATCGTGTGGGAGTGGCGCTGACGAGCAAGCTCGCGGTCCGGGAAGACATCAACCAGGGAAGCCTTATCGAGCTTCCCCTTTCGGGAATCGATGAATTGAGTTTTAATTTCCTCATGCTAACCCACAAAGAAGAAGAACCGAGCTATCCCTCCTGGGCCTTTCAAAAAATCTTGAAGGGATATCTGCCCTAATTTAAAATTGTTATAATTATGTCGTAAACACGGTTATTACAACCCTTTATCGCCACGTGGAGATAAAATTAGATGAGGATACACAAGATAAAGATATTCATGGAAAAACCCTACACGGCAACATGCTGAACATCTTACCAGTATCGGGCCGAGGAAATGCAAACCTTCTCCCGAAAGGACCTTCGAGCTAGTTCGCGAAACCAAACAACCTGGGCAAGAACAAAGTAATTCCAGGGATAAAAGTAATGATAATTAAGGCTATGTAAACGACTACTATATAGGGGAATATCTCTCTGCTAAGTTGCTCCAGAGTAATCTTGCTTATACCACAGGCAACGAACAGGCAAGCTCCTACGGGCGGTGTCATGAGAGCTACGTTTAGAGATAGTATCATGATGATTCCAAAGTGAATAGGATCAAAACCTAAACTAACCGCTAAAGGATGCAGTATTGGCCCCAAGATGATCAAGGCAGCTGTAATATCCATGAACATGCCTATAAACAACAGGATCAACAAGATCATTGAGATAACTATCCATTTGTTGGTGCTGATACTCAACATTAAAGTTGCAACCTTTTCGGGAATTTGCTCCATTGTAAGAACCCAACCTAAAATCGTAGCCGAAGCTATTACCAAAAACACCACGCCCGTCGTTCGTGCCATCTTCATGCATAGAGGCCAAAGATCCCTATAGGTTATATTTCCGTAAACGAAATGTCCAATTATGAAGGCATAGGCAACTGCTACTGAAGCGGCTTCCGTTGGAGTAAACAAACCACTCAAAATGCCTCCTAAAATTATAACAGGCATTACCAATGCAACAGCCGCCTCCTTGAAGGCCTTCCAAATTTCACCAATCGTTGCCCTGCGTTCCCCCACCGGATAGCCTCGCTTTTTCGCTATTCTAGCGGTGACTATCATCTCTACGGCAGCTATTAACAGACCAGGGATAAAACCCGCTAAAAAAAGACCTGCTATTGAGACCTGCATAAAAGCTCCGTATATTACCATTATATTTGACGGTGGGATCGTCGGCCCAATAATTGATGAAGCTGCTGTAACGGCAGCAGAAAAATCCTTATCATAACCTTCCTTTACCATTCCGGGGATCAACATCGACCCAATGGCTGCGGTATCACTAACTGCTGCTCCTGTTATGCCGGCGAAGAAAATAGATGCAACTATGTTGGCATGGGCTAAACCGCCTCTCAAATGGCCGACTAAGACGTTGCTAAACTTCACCAAACGGGATGTTATTCCCGATTTATTCATTATTTCACCTGCAAGGATGAAAAAAGGCATTGCCATTAAAGTAAACATATCTACACCAGCGAAATAGCGTTGAGGAACTAGGTACAATGCTGAAGGAATCCCAGTTTTCAGCATTCCCAAAAGACCAGTTACGCCAAGGACAAAGCCAATCGGCATGCCGATTATAATGAAAATAGTGAACAAAATGGCTATGTAACTCGTCAAGTTAATCTTCCTTTCTTTATCATGATCATGTCAAGATTGTTCAAATATCTAGTTTTTCTTCCCTTTTTACAGCATCCAATACTTCCTCGGACATCAAGATCTCCTCTATATTTGATCTCTTAATGTCGAGAAACATTTTGCAGGCCAAAAAAACCATACAAACAATTGAACTTACTGGTACAGCCATCAACCACCATTTCATTGTCGTATTTAACGCGCTTGAAATTTGATATTTCCCCTTGTCCGCCATTATAAAGCCATATTTCGTCAATACATATAAAAAATAAAATACCAATATATTTGAAAATAATACTATCGCTTTGGCTATTTTAATGGGAATTTTCTTAATAAAAAGAGTTACCCCCACATGCTCATGTCTCCATATACACAATGCAACTGAAAGTAATGCCATCCATATCATCAAGTACCTTGACAATTCCTCGGTCCAACCGAGAGGCGTCCTGAGCAAATAGCGAAAGAACACGCCTAATAAAACTGTAACAGTCATAGCAATAGAGAAGACGAACACTGGCACTGAAACTATTTTCTCTAAGAGATCTCCCGCCTTGCTTATAACTTTAAAGTAGTCAATATTGTTTTTAGCATTTGATTTATCAGTCATTTAGTCCCTCCAAAATATTTCAATGGAGAGCAAGGACGCTAACTTGCTCTCCACGGTTATGTTTAATCTTCTGCCTCTTCAATAGCTTTTAAATATTTCTCCGCCAATTCGACTCCTTCGTCCTTAAACCTCTTTTCAATGAATTCCATCATACCTTCCCTTCCTATACGCCTAAACTCCTCCAAAGATTCAGGAGAAAGGACGTTCACTTCCATACCGGCCTTAATCAGTGTCGGTAACCCCTTGTCTGAGGCCTCTATAATTCTGTTAAGCCCTCTGCCCGAAACATTTGCTTCTCTTGCCGCTCGATCCACTATCTCTCTTTCTGTTTCGCTTAAGGAATTATAGAAATCTTTGTTCATCACCCAACAATAAGGACTGTATAAGTGATTCGTAATCGTTATGTATTTTTGAACCTCATAGAGCCTTCCGGTGAGAATGATGGGAATTGGATTATGTTGTCCGTCCACCACGCCCGTTTGCAGGGCAGTATAAACCTCAGCCCATGCAACAGGAGTCGGAGCAGCCCCATAAAGCCTCATTAATTCCTCATGTGTTGGAATAGTCATGGTCCGGATCTTTAAACCCTTCATATCTGCTACGCTTTTAATAGGTCTTTTGCTATTCGTTATTTGAAAAAATCCTCCCGATTCGCCAAAGCCAAGCACCTTATATCCAGTCTTTTCCTCAATATCTTTGGCAAGATATTGGCCAAAAGGACCGTCAAATACCTTCCACGCCACCTCGTAATTGGGCAAGGCGAAGGGTATGTCCAATATGCTATAGAGGGGATAAAAAATGGCAATTCCTCCAGCAGAAGCGATGTAGCTTTGAATCACTCCCAATTGCACCTGCTCCATGGTCTCGCGCTCGTTGCCCAACTGCCCGGCAGGATAGATCTCTACCTTTAATGCACCGCCGCTTTCCGACTCTACGATGTTTTTGAATACGGCAGACATGGCCGCAGTGGCAACCTCAAAGGGTTGTTGGGGGTTGAGGTGCGATAGCTTTATTACTTTTTCTGCTCCAAAAGCTACCGACGAAACAAACAGAAACACAAAGGCTACCATAAAAACGACACATTTTCTCTCAGCTTTCATGATTTTTTCCTCCCTTTCTCTATTTTTAATTTATCCTTCAACTTACGTCAATTTCCGAGCAAACAGTATAGACCAGATTTCGTGAAAAAAATTTAGGACGTTATCATTTGTTAATGTCTACGATGTATCATATTAATACGTCTAATCCAATATGCTTTACACAAATATAATGCTCTTTCACATTATATCAGAATATACGATATTTGAATATACGACAAATTACAAATGGCTTTTATTTTTGATATACTTTAGACTAAACTTATCATTTAAAGTAAAGTCAAGATTGTCGTTTAACATTTTTTCAAAAAAATTACACTTGCAAAAACTACCGACTAAGGAGGACTTGAAATGGACAAACCGCTAATAGGCATAGTGATGGGGTCGGACTCAGATGTAGAGCGCCTGAAGGGCGCTTTTGACGTATTGAAGGAATTGGAGGTTCCTTTTGAAGTCACGATAGCTTCAGCTCACAGGACTCCAAAGGACGTGGCAAACTACGCTAAAACGGCAAATGACCGGGGTATCAAGGTAATTATAGCCGCAGCCGGGCTTTCAGCTGCTTTGCCGGGTGTTTTGGCCGCCCATACGACGCTTCCCGTCATAGGCCTCCCGTTGGAAGTAGGCCCATTAAAGGGCATGGATGCCCTGCTTGCCATGGCTCAAATGCCTCCGGGAATACCAGTCGCGACCGTGGGGATAGGACAGGCTGTCAATGCTGCCCTCCTTGCGGTTCAAATTCTTTCCCTTCAAGATTCCTCATGCAGCAAAAAGACCACACAATACCGGGAGAAGGCATCAAAGAAAGTATCAACGGCACGAGACACTTTGACCGAGCTTCCTAAAGCTCCTCCAGAGGCATTTTTAGGCTAAGACCTTTATTCAAAAACTGGCCTACACCCTCATCGGCGCAGGCCAGTTTTTTCGCCAAATCCTACAAAATATCTTTTAAGCCCAAGGATTGCTCAGTTCCGGATAAAGCGGGAAGCGGTGAGCAAGCTCCTTGACCTCGCGGTAAACCTTTTCTTTTTCGCTTTCGTTGTCGGGATTGGACAAGGCTCTGTCGATTAGGTCGGCTACGAGCTCCATCTCCTTTTCTTTCATTCCCCTGGTCGTTAAAGCAGGAGTTCCTATGCGAATGCCGCTTGTCACCATCGGCTTTTCGGGGTCAAAGGGGATCATGTTCTTGTTTACGGTGATGCCCACGCCTTCCAAGACTTTTTCAGCATCCTTGCCCGTTATATTTTTGCTCCGCAGATCCACAAGTATCATGTGGTTATCCGTGCCTCCCGAGACGAGCCTGAAGCCTCGCTCGCTAAGGCCCTTAGCCAAAGCCTTTGCGTTGGCAACAATCTGCTTGGCGTACTCCTTGAATTCAGGTTGCATGGCAAGGTGGAAGCATACCGCTTTGGCTGCTATCACGTGCATGAAAGGGCCTCCCTGGATACCGGGGAAGACCGTTCGGTCCAGCTGCGCACCGTATTTTTCCTTGCAGAGGATCAAGGCGCCCCGCGGACCGCGCAGTGTCTTATGGGTAGTCGTGGTCACAAAATCTGCATAAGGCACAGGGCTGGGATGGGCGCCTCCTGCGACAAGCCCGGCTATGTGAGCCATGTCGACCATCAAAATCGCGCCCACTTCCCGGGCTATATCGCTGAAACGTTTGAAGTCTATGAAACGCGGATAGGCACTTGCGCCGGCGACAATCACCTTGGGCCTGTGTTCCTTGGCCAAAGCCTCGACGGCTTCGTAATCTATAGTCTCCGTATCGGGCTTTACTCCATAGGGGACGATCTTATACCATTTGCCCGTAAAGTTCAAAGGATGCCCGTGCGAAAGGTGACCTCCCTGATCCAGGTTCATGGCAAGGAGCGTATCGCCCGGCTCCATCACCGAAAAATAAACGGCCATGTTGGCCTGGGTGCCTGAGTGAGGCTGAACGTTTGCATGCTCCGCCCCGAAAAGTTCACACGCCCGCTTTATGGCCAACTCTTCGATGTTCTCCACGTATTCGCAACCGCCATAGTATTTTTTATGAGGGTATCCTTCTGCATATTTATTGGTAAGTACCGAACCCTGGGCTTGAAGGACCGCCAATGAGACGAAGTTTTCCGAAGCAATGAGCTCCAATCCGTCGCGTTGTCTGGATAATTCGCCTTCCATCATCCCGCAAACCGTAGGATCCGCCTGGGATAACGATGAGATCAAGCTCTTTTCTATCATTTTTCTCCTCCTTGACAAAGGCTTTTGTTCTGCTTTCCCACGAGGACAGCAGTGTGCACTTTACATATTATTTTAGAGCTTCATTCTTTAAGAAGCAATTCATTATACCTTTCGTTCTACATAATAAAAAACTTATGACTATGACTTGCCTAAAAATCAGCCCCCGCTCTCCAACAAAAAAAGGTAAAATCGATCACGCAAGGGTTATAAGGATTATATCGGGGAGGAAAAGAATAATGACAAAAGACGAATTTGCAAAATATATCGATCATACGAATTTAAGTCCTAAGGCTGCGCGTTCGGATATAAAAACTTTATGCGAGGATGCCCTTCGATACAACTTTGCCGCCGTTTGCGTAAATCCCTGTAGAGTGGGCTTAGCAGCATCGTTTCTTGAAGGTTCTAGCGTAAAAGTCGCTTCCGTTGTGGGTTTTCCTTTGGGAGCAACCTTCACTGAGGCCAAAGCACTTGAAACTAAACATGCCCTAAGAAGCGGCGCATCCGAGATAGATATGGTCATAAATATCGGAGCCCTGAAGGATGGGGATGACAAATTTGTCATAAAAGACATCTCCGCCGTAGTAAAAGCCGCTGACGGCGCTACGGTAAAGGTTATACTTGAGTGCTGTTATCTGACGGATGAAGAGAAAGCGAGAGGCTGCCGGCTGTCGGTCAAAGCGGGAGCAAATTTCGTCAAAACCTCTACAGGATTTGGAAGCGGCGGAGCAACGATAGAAGACGTGAAGATCCTTCGCGAAAATGTACCAGCAAACATAGGGGTTAAAGCCGCCGGAGGAATTCGCGATTTTAAAACCGCTTACGCTTTTATAAAAGTTGGTGCAACCAGGATAGGAACGAGCAGCGGGCCTCAAATAATGTCCTCTTTTGATCCTTTGGTTTAAGAATTGCCGGTTACAGTCGCCATTTAAAAGATGCCTGTAACCGGCAATTCTAAGTTAAAACTTGGTGCTTTTGTTAATATAAGCTACTCTTTTCTGGCATAAACGGGCTCCCGCTCTGGATTCAACCTCAATTGATTTTCGTAATCCCTGAAAACTTTGACGACTATTCCCGAGAGACAAATGATACCAACGAGGTTGAGCAGGGCCATCAAACCGTTGAAGAAATCGGCCAATTCCCATACCAGAGGCACGGAGCTAACAGCTCCAAATATTATCATTCCCAAAACCCCGAGCCTGTAAATTAAAAGCATGATATTGCTGCCGGACCCGGAAAACAAATACATCAGATTGCTTTCTCCGTAGTAGTAATTTCCCAATATCGATGTCCAGGCAAAAAACATAAGAGCTATACTAATGAAGTAGGGACCCCATGAGCCCACGACCGTCTGCATGGAAGTTTGGGTCAGCTCAACACCAGTAAGCCCGCTGGAAAGCTGTCCTGAGAGCAGAATGAACATTGTAGTGGCCGAACATACTATTACAGTATCGACGAAAACACCGAACATGGCGATAAAGCCTTGGCGCGCAGGATGTTTCACCTCGGCTGTAGCATGGGCATTCGGAGTGGAACCCATGCCTGCTTCGTTAGAGAAAAGCCCCCTCGCCACTCCATATCTTAAAGCCTGTGCCACGGTATGTCCCATTATGCCGCCGGCGACCTGCCTCACCCCAAAAGCGCTCTTGAAGATGAGAGAAATAATGGCAGGTATTTCCGTAATATTCATTATCATGGTAACCAAGGCAATGGCTATATACATAATTGCCATAAAGGGAACCACAATTTCTGCCACCTTCGCTATCCTTCTCAGGCCCCCAAAAATTACCACTCCGGTTATTATTGCCACGACTATCCCAAGGTAAAGTTCGATGTTTGCTGCTGAAGATTCCTTCAGAAAAGCACCTCTTACTCCTGCAACGATCGAGTTACACTGCACCGCATTGAATACGAAGGGCATGGCCAGGATGATGCTTATGGCAAAAAGGACGCCCATCCACCTTTGCCCAAGGCCCTTTTCCAAGTAATAGGCCGGTCCGCCACGATATGTACCGTCTGCGTTTTTGACCCTGAAAAGCTGGGCCAGGATGGCTTCGGCAGAAATTGTAGCCATGCCTACCAAAGCCGTAATCCACATCCAAAAGACAGCTCCGGGCCCTCCTGAGACCAAGGCAGTCGCAACTCCGGCGATGTTACCCGTACCCACTTGCGCTGCCAAACCAGTGCAGAGGGCCTGAAAGGAAGAAATGCCCTTCTCCTCCGCTTTTCTGCTTCCCAACAACACCTTAAACACATGTCCTATATGGCGTATTTGAGGGAAGCCCAGGCGAACCGTGTAGAAAACGCCCGTTCCTATCAATAGCCATATCATCAAACTACCCCATAAAATTCCATTCGCCGCCTTTACAAGCTCCATCAACAAAGCCAACACCTCCGAACTATAGGATAAATGACATAAACGCCGCTTTTTTATTTTAACTACTACGAAAATTTGAGCAACTTTTTGACTGTATACGACAACTTAAGCAGGCGAGATCGAGCTCTTATTTTTAGAATGGATCTCTTGCAGTAAATTAAAATAGGTTGAGGCACGATCTGATATACTATTTATATGGGTGACTTCACTGCATTTATAAAAGGGCTGGAAAATAAGAAGGTGCTGGGTATAAACCCTCCTGTCTTCGATTTTGCCTTTTTCGACTTCTGGGCAAAACCACTGGGGTTGTTATACATTCTGGAATACCTTCGTCGCAGGGGCAATACCGTAAATTTGATCGACTGTATTTACGAAGGAAGGGATAAGCCTAAGTCATACGGACGCTACAAACCCAAAAGAAGGGAAATAGGAAAACCCCTACCCTACAAGGCCATCCCCCGCCGGTTTTATCACTTTGGAATGACGAAAGAAGAGCTGGAGGAAAGGCTTTCCGCGATAGAGCCTCCCGATATTATCCTCATGACCTCCGGCATGACCTATTGGTATCTTGGCGTAAAATGGTGTATAGAAATCGTAAAAGGCATTTTCCCCGATGTACCTTTGCTGTTGGGTGGCATATACGCCCAACTATGTCCCGATCATGCACAAGGTCTTGGCGCAGACGGAGTCCAAACGACGCCGCTCGGCGTGCCCTTCTTCCGTCCTGCATTGGATTTGTACGATGCTCCAGAGTACGGGATTACGATTACCTCCATCGGCTGTCCTTTAAACTGCAAATATTGCGCCTCAAAAAGGCTTTGGCCAAAATACAGGAAGCGCAACGTTGACGAAGTTATTGACGATATATCCTTTCAGGCCGGCATGCGATCCGTTGGAGATATCGCCTTTTACGACGACGCGCTCTTACTAGACAAGGAAAGACACTTCTACCCCCTATGCGATGAACTCAAAAAAAGGCATGGCCACCTGCGTTACCACACCCCAAACGGATTGCACGTGAGGGAAATTGACGAAGCTTGTGCCCGTTATCTGTACGAAACAGGCTTTAAAACTATACGGCTAAGCCTTGAAAGCACCGACCCTTCAATACAAAAAGCGGGCTCCGACAAGGTTCATGATAATCAATATATAAGGGCCGTAGGAAACCTGCTTAAGGCAGGTTACACCCACGAGGACATAGAAACCTATATTCTGGTGGGCCTTCCAGGACAGAAATACGAGACTGTAGAGAGGGCAATCCATTTTGTAAAATCCCTGGGTGCGACAGTCAAACTAGCGGAATACTCTCCCATACCCGGAACGCCCATGTTCGACGAATGTGCTAAGATTTTTCCTCTACTGAAAGAAGACCCTCTATACCAGAACAACACCGCCTATTGCGGGTATATGACACCCGATTTAACACAAATAAATCTGCAAAGGTTAAAAAATCTGGCCAAGAATAAAATAAGGGACGGGGTGAAGGCTTCCATTAGACGCGACGACCCGCCCCTGACTTAAAATCTTTCTAGCCTTTTTGGTTTGAGCTTATAGGCTCTTTTTCTGAAGAGGCCTCACATTGGTATGCGGGCTTTTTTGACCCATGGACCTGTTTCCACGTCACAACGGGCAACCCCCAAATGTTTATGAAGCCTACAGCAGCAGAGTGATCGAAGCTATCTCCCGTCGAATAGGTGGCTAGATCGTCAACGTAGAGAGAATTGGGGGATTTAAGGCCAACTACCGTGCTTTGCCCCTTATACAACCTAACCCTTACGACTCCATTGACGACCTTTTGCGCCTGATTGAAGAAGGCGTCTAACGCATCCTTTAGGGGAGAAAACCAATAGCCCACGTAAGCCAGCTCGGCGTATTTCAATTCCAGGTCAGCCTTAGCAGCTATTACATCCTTCGCCAGGGTCATCTTCTCCAATGCCTTTTTGGCCTGAAGCAACACGACAGGCGCCGGACATTCATACACTTCCCTGCTCTTAAATCCCACAAGCCTGTCTTCGATCATATCTATTCGTCCCACTCCATGTTTACCGGCTATCTCGTTCAGCTTAGCGATCAGAGCAACGCCGTCCATCTCCTCGCCGTTCAGGGCCACAGGCAGGCCTTCTTTGAAGGTTATCTCCACGTATTCCACTTCATCAGGAGCATCCCAGGGATCCGCTGTGAGCTTAAAGGCATCGGACGGCGGTTCTGTCCAGGGATCCTCAAGAGGACCGCATTCGATGGAACGTCCCCATAAGTTCTCGTCAATGCTGTAGGGGCTTTTCTTTGTGACGGGAACGGGGATTCCATGTTCTTTGGCGTAATCTATCTCGTCATCCCGGGAGAAGTGCCAATCCCTTACGGGTGCCAAGACCTTCAAATCCGGCTTTAATGCCCTGGTACAAACTTCTATGCGGACCTGGTCTTGACCCTTTCCCGTGCAACCGTGTGCAACGGCGACAGCTCCCTCGATCTCAGCGATTTTTGCCAAATACTTGGATATCAGAGGCCTAGAAAGCGCTGACGTCAAGGGATACGTTCCCTGATACATGGCGTTAGCCTTCAGAGCAGGCCACACGAAATCCTGGACAAACTCCTCCTTGAGATCCATAACATAGGCATTACAAGCACCGGTCAGAAGAGCCCTCTCCTTGCAGGCCTCCAAATCGACTACCTGTCCGACGTCTGCAGTAAAGGTTACGACATCATATCCTTGATCCATGAGCCACTTTATAGCGACTGAAGTATCGAGCCCTCCACTATAAGCTAAAACCACTTTACCTTTATACATTACAATTCCTCCTTTAATTAAATATATTCATAAATAAAAAAGGCCCGTCCCACTTAAGGGACGAGCCTTTAATTGCCCGCGGTGCCACCCTTTTTGGCTAGGACCTTTAGGTCCTGCCCTCTTGCCGGCCTTTTGTCGGAGGCCACCCGAGTTCCTACTTGGTTTTAACCTTTCTTCGGAACTGGCTCGGGGACTCTCTTCGATCCGGCTTCACTCGAGGAACGCTCTCAGCTTATGCATCCCCTCTCTGTCGACGAGCACAGACCTACTCTTCCCCTCATCGCCCTAATATCGGACAACTGAGCGGAACAAGGTCTTATACGTCTAGCTCGTCTTATTCGAAGAGATGCCAACATCAATACTCCACGCTCCTTAGTGAACTTTAGGTTAGTTAACCAAATATTATAAGATTTGTCAATAGTCCTCAACTTAATTTACAAAGATTTTATCAACCCTTCTTTCATAAGAAGTTTCGTCGTCTCCTGGGCTGCCTTTATCCTTTCTTCCGCCATCTTGACCAGATCGTCTCTGGACGCGGTGAGTTTCGCCACTCCCTGTTCGATTGCCTTGACACCCACCGACGCAGCGACCTCGGGGTATACCCACGTCTGATCCATCGTCGGGATCAAGTATTCCTCGCTCATTCCTATCTTCTCGGCGCATTCCGACAGGGTTTTTGCTGCAGCGATGCACATTTCGTCCGTTATGACCGATGCCCTGACGTCAAGCGTTCCTCTGAAAACCGCAGGAAAGATTAAAGAATTATTTATCTGGTTGGGAAAATCCGACCTTCCCGTAGCCACTATCCTGGCCCCTGCTTCCTTGGCCTCCCACGGCCATATCTCCGGCACAGGATTGGCACAGGCAAAGAGCATAGCATCTTTTGCCATTTTGGCCACCCATTCTTTTTTCACGACGTCCGGGCCTGGTTTTGTATAGCAAAAGACAGCATCGGCGCCTTCGAAGACCTTCTCCGGTCCGCCGCTTATCCCCTGAGGGTTGGTTAATTGGGCGAGATGGCGTTTAACATCGTATTTTACGTCCTCGAGGTCCCTTCTGTCAGGGTGAAGCACTCCCCTGCTATCCGCTATCAGTATGTTTTTGGGGTCGACCCCTGCACTTATGAGAATTCTTATCGTGGCCACGTTTGCAGCTCCGCAACCGAAAAAACCTACTTTTATATCTTCGATTCTCTTCCCCGTTATCTTAAGTCCGCTGTACAAGCCAGCGAGGTTAACGGCAGCCGTTCCCTGCTGATCGTCGTGCCATACGGGTATCTTGCAATCCTTTCTCAGTTCATCGAGTATGTAAAAGCACTTTGGCTGAGCTATATCTTCAAGGTTTATTCCTCCGAAGGCAGGAGTTAAATTCTTGACCGTCTCGATGAATTTGTCGGGGTCCTTCGTATCAAGGCAGATGGCCACGGCGTCCACGCCGCCAAGGTACTTAAAGAGCATGCACTTTCCTTCCATGACGGGCAACCCCGCTTCCGGTCCTATATCACCCAGGCCCAATACTCGCGTTCCGTCTGTAACGACGGCTATTGTATTCCCTTTATTGGTAAACTCATAAGCCAAATCAGGGTTTTTCTTTATCTCCTTGCAGGGCTCCGCTACGCCGGGAGTATACCATATTGCGAAATCGGAGACATCTCTGATGCAGCACTTTGGTACGGTCTGCATCTTTCCTTGATAATATCGATGTAGCTTAACAGCTTCCTCTGCAGGCTTTTGGGCCCTTTTCAACATTTCATCCTTAGTTAAATCCATTAACTTCACCTCACAACCTTTGCGACTTTTTGTTTTGTATGTAAAAAACTAGTTTGAAAGCACGGGAACTGTCAGGCTGCCGTAAGGCATTAATATATAGCTTGGTTGATCGTATTTGTCTTCGACATATTTTATAGCTTCATCGACTGAGCCCATTTTACGCATAAACAACCCCTTTGTCTCCTCTTCGGATAGGGAAGAAATCAAAATAATTTCCTTATCGTTTGCCACCTTGCAAATTCCGTAGGCCTTATGACCGCCCATGGCAAAGTTTTTCTTTATCCGCTCTACAACATCGCTCGGTTTTTCGGCTTCACGCATCCACTCCTCGAAGGTCCGTTCTCCGTAACCCTGAGAGCATTCAGCAACCAAGATAATGGTTCCACCTGTCTTCGTCGCTTTATCAGCATGGTCAAGAGCCTTCTGTGCTTGATAGACATTAATGTCCCTCGGGTAACCGCCTGCACTGGCTATGGCGACGTCTGCCTTTCTTGCTATGGGAACCTCATACATCCCCGACGAGACCGAGACACCCTCATACCAGGCATCTTCCAAATCTCCCGCAACGATCTTGACTATCTCCTTTTTGCTGTTTGTAACTACGTTTAGAATAAAATCCACGCCAACGAGCCTAGCTGCCTCGATCATCTCAAGGCTTACGGGGTTTTGCCTTATCGACGGAAGGTCGTCCATGAGATAGACCATGCGAGAGTGATTCTTTTCTATCGATTCTCTCCCTGCTACTCCGGGCAAAATGCTTTTCCTGCCGCCTGAGAAACCCGCGAAATAATGAGGCATTATTACGCCTAAAGTTATAAGAAAGTCGGCCTCCACAACCAACCTGTTAATTTTGAGACTCAATCCTGTAGAAAGATTGCCCATTTCTACAAGTGCGGAATCATCGTCTGCGCAATGTGACACGAATCGATACTTATTCACCAGGTCTTTGCCATAGACCTCTAAATCCTGTTCGCGAGTATGGGGATCATGAATTCCAGTAGCCGTGAGAAAGGTGATCTGGTCATCCCTCAACCCGCAGTCATGCATGACCTCAAGCAGAGGGGGTAGCAGACTTTCGTAGGGCGTAGGCCGGGTAATATCGTTGACTACGATAACCACATTTTTCGGCTTCTTGGCTGAGACCAGGTCGGCCAAAGGACGGGTCCCAACTGGGTTTTTTAAAGCCTCTTTTACGGTATTTAACGGATCTGATATGCCGGGCCTCTCATTGGGCTCTAACGTTTTGATTATCCTGTTTTGATCGACATCAAAAGCAATTTCCGATTTACCATATTTCATCTGCATCAACATATAGGATCACCTCTTATTTAAAAAAGAAAGCCTTCGGGGAAGAAAATATATAAGTACTTGGTAAAGACGTAATATATTACGAATACGCTCCCAATGGCCACTGCCAGAGATATGGCTGAAATTTTTAAATTGCGCTCACTGCTGAGAAACCACTGAATTGCCCACATGGACACAACGCTGGCGACAAAAAATCCGACGTAACTTGCGGAAAGAACCCACAGGAACGACCATATCATCGTAGCAGCCATGTATTTATTTATATCTTTTAAAAAAGGTTTCACGTATTGAGGCTTTACTTTTGCTTTGACGATCATCACTACACCTAAAAATGCCAATAAAGCAATGATGACCTTTGGAAACATTAACCCAAACTTCGTAAAGTCTCCCATCTGAAGCCAAAACATACCGGCAAAAGCAAGCATGATCAATCCACCGTATAAATCGGAATTTAACATCATAAGGCAGCCCTCCTTCTCCTGCGAGCTGCATAAATCGGCCACAGAGCCGAAATTACGGATATTACTATCAAAACTATGGATATTGGCCTTGTAAAAAATACGAGCCACGGTGATCCCGGGAACATACTGTTTCCCATTAAAAAACCCTGAACCAACCCCTTCTCGGCTATTGGCCCCAACACCAACCCCAATACCACTGGCCCGGGGCTAAATCCTAAATTAGAAAGGACATACCCTAGATATCCGCTGGCAAGCATGAAAATGACGTCCATATAGTTATTTCTCACTGCATAGGAACCAACAATAGTAAGAAGGAGTATTGCCGGAACCAGCACCCTTATGGGCAACCGCATTATAATCTGATAGAACAAAACGCCGGCAAACATGCCTATTAATACTGTCAAAGCCATAGCAACGAAAAAGGACATCATAAATGTATATGTAATTTCAGCATGTTTAGTAAAAAGCTCCGGCCCGGGATTTAACCCTTGAATCATCAGAGCCCCATAAACAACTGCTGCTACAGGAGATCCGGGAACTCCAAGCGTGAGAAGGGGCACGAAAGAGCCCATAATAGTAGCCTTATCGGCAGACTCGGTGGCAACTATTCCCTGGGGATTGCCCTTACCAAAACTCTCAGGATCTTTGGACGCCCTTTTTGTCTCGTTATAGGCGATTAAATTAGCTATATTGCCACCTGCTCCAGGTAAAATTCCCACGAATAAGCCAATTATTGAAGAACGCACTAAATTAATCGCGTCTGCAAAGGCATTTTTAAACCCCTTATAGATCACTTCCCTGTATCCGCCGCCCACATGACCTATATTGGTGCTTTTCAAATAAGAACCGACAGGATCCTTTGCCATCTTGAATACCTCAGGTATGCAGAAGAAACCTATCAACACGGAAATGAGTTCCACTCCCCCTTGGAATGAAGCTATTCCGAAGGTAAACCTAACGTCTCCGCCAACGGGAGCGATGCCGATGGTGCTTATGAGCAGTCCAAGCACTCCTCCTGCGATGCCCTTCAGCAAAGAATCACCGGAAAGTCCGGCAATTATAGTTAAACCGAAAATGCTAACCCAAAAATATTCCGGCGGGCCAAACTTCAACGCAATTTTAGCTAAAGGCAGGGAAAAAGCGATCAACCCTATCGTCCCGATAAAGCCTCCCACAAGGGAAGCGAAGGCAATAGTAAACAAGGCTTCCTGCGCTCTTCCCTGCAATGTCATAGGGTAACCGTCAAAACACGTGGCAATGGATGAAGGTGTCCCCGGCGTATTTATCAAAATTGCCGGAAATGCTCCACCATATATGGCCGCGCAATATACTCCGCTCACGCATATAAGCCCCATAATGGGGTCCATGGCAAAAGTAAAGGGAACAAGTATCGCCACAGCCATGGTGGCCGTAAACCCAGGCAGGGCTCCGGCCATCATGCCCAGCGGTATGAGCAGCGTCATAGCAATGATGTTCTTAATAGAAAGGACATTAAGAAAAGCTTCTAAAAATATATCCATCGTACATTTCACCCCTCCCAGATCTACAAGCCACCATCGAAGAAATACTATTTCATCTCTAATTTATCCAATATGCTTTTGTAGTACTCCACACGATCTTCCACAAATTTCTCCGACTCCTCAGGCCCATAAAATACCATCTGAAATCCCATGGCTTCCATCATCTCTTTGAATTCTGGCGTTTCGTTTACTTGCTTGAAAGCATCGGCCAATTTGTTAACTATCTCATCGGGCGTCTTTGGTGGCACACAAATGCCTCTGTAAGCACCTTCGACATAGTCATATCCAAGCTCTTTAAATGTAGGAACATCAGGGAATATTGAAACCCTTTCTTCCGTTGCTACAGCCAAGGGGCGCATCTGCTCTCTGTAATTTGCGACCATCGTAGTATAGGTCATCAGTCCGGTAACATGGCCTCCCAAAAAAGCAGGAACCGCATCTCCCGATCCGGTAAATGGTATATACGTGGTCTCTATTCCGGCAGCCTCGTTGAATTCGACTGTCCCAAGGTGGTTTGCGCTATAGCTTCCGCTTCCTCCCAAGGTTATTTGTCCTGGGTGCTCTTTGGCGTATTTTACGAAGTCTTCTAACGTTTTAAATTGGCTGTCCACTGGAACGACGAGTATGTTGGGCGTTGCTTGGAACCAACAAACCGTCTTTAAATCGGTGGTCTTATAACCAGTGTCCTTGCGTTGAAGCGGCTGAAGGATTATATGAGGTATATTATGACCGACAATCGTGTAACCGTCTGGTCTCATTCGCGGCACTTCAGACCACGCAACAGCTCCGCCTCCGCCGATCTTGTAGGTGATTATGATCTTCGTTCCGAGAACTTTCTCCAAATAGGGCTGCTGTGCTCTAGCGGTAATATCCGACTCTCCTCCTGGATTAAAGGCTATTACATAAGTAATCGGCCTTTCCGGGTACGCGGCTTCCGCCATCATTCCAAAAACGCCAAATACCGCTACGAAAAGCAAAACAATCGCAAGACCTGCCATGAAACGCTTCATTTCTTATCCTCCTCCTTTTTATTTGATGCAATGATATAGCTTATACAAATACGACCGGACTCATCACCTCTCCTCCGTTTTCGACTTATAAAGCGGTATGACGCCTCCCGCTTCAAAAATTTCCAAAATATGTTCAGAAAAAGGTACAAATCTGGCTTCATAACCGTTCGAAAATGCTGCCCTACCTTCTCTAACATCTACGCTCACATTGAGTCCGTCCTGTATTTTTGAAAGGTCAAGATCGGGTATCTCTACAACACAAAGCCCACGATTGATGGCATTTCTATAAAAAATCCTGGCAAAAGACTTGGCTATGACTGCTTTAACGCCTGCAGCAAGCAGGGTAATAACTGCATGTTCGCGGCTAGAGCCACAACCGAAATTTTTCCCGGCCACAATGATGTCTCCCGGCTTGACCTTCGAGGGAAAAGCTTCGTCTGCCCCTTCCATTGCGTGTTTTGCTATATCCTGAGGTTCCGTAAGCTCCAAATACCTGCCGGGATAGATCTGATCCGTATCGATGTTGTCTCCGAAGATATGCACTACTCCTTTTATAGCGTCCATAGCCATTCCTCCCTAAAGAATTTTGCGAGGATCGGTAATCCTGCCGCTGATCGCAGAAGCCGCTGCCGTAGCAGGAGAGGCAATGTAAATAGAAGCCTGCGTGCTTCCCATGCGTCCGGGGAAGTTTCTGCTCGAGGTAGATACGCAGACGTCTCCGGGAGCAAGGACGCCTTCGTGCGCACCAAGACAGGGACCGCATCCGGGGGTAACAAAAACAGCTCCAGCATCAATAAGGGTTTGGACGTAACCCAGCTTCAGGGCATCTTTAAACACCTTCTTGGAAGCGGGAATAACTATACAGCGAACGTTTTTAGCTACACTTTTGCCCTTCAAAATTTCCGACGCTACTTTGATGTCGTTCAACCTGCCGCCTGTACAGGTTCCTATGAACACTTGTGTTGCAGGTGTCCCCTCCACTTCCTCCACATTTGTTACGTTGTCGACACTTCCCGGTAAGGCTATCTGGGGTTTTAGGTCGCTTACGTCTATATGGTGTACTATCGAATAAGTAAAGCCTTCATCAGTGGTCAACACGTCGAAATCTTCTCTTTTTGTGCCCATTGCTTCCAAAAATCCGAACGTTATCTCATCGGGCTGTATATAAGCTGTCTTAGCGCCCATCTCCACAGACATGTTGCAGAGCACAAACCGCTCGTCCATCTCCATGGAGGATAAAGTTGAACCTGTGAACTCTATGGCTTGATAAATGGCAGCATCCTGTTTCAACTTCCCTAAAACATGGAGTATTACGTCCTTTGCCATGACTGGAAAAGGAGGTTTTCCATCGAGATTGATATTGACAATTGAAGGCACTTTAAACCAGAGTCTGCCCGTCAAGAGGATAATGGCCAAATCCGTGGCTCCAACACCGGTAGCAAAGGAGCCGAGAGCTCCAAGCGTCGTGGTATGTGAATCCGTCTCTATGACCACTTTCCCGGGACCCACCAAGCCGCTTTCGGCCAAGAGTTGATGACAAACACCTTCGCCTATGTCGTAAAGCATGTTTATTCCCATTTTTTCGCAAAATTCTCTCATCTGCTTCTGATTATCTGCTGCCTTTATGGTAGGGGGTGGGGAGTAGTGATCGAAGACAAAAGCCACCCTTTCAGGATGTGCAACTTTCTTTCCTCCCATTTCGTAAAAGGACTTTATTACTTGAAGATAAAGGTCGTTAACTTCCGCTAAATCTACTTCGGCCTCGACAATCTCGCCCGTCTTGACGCTACTTTTACCGGACGCCTTGGCTAACAGCTTTTCAAGCGCGTGCATGTAGATCATCCTCCTTCGCATGACCGTTTAATGGAACAAAAAATTGCAGCCCAAGTGATTGGGTAAACCGATAAATACGCTCCTGTGATATAAGAACGTGTTCATGGGCTCTTCTTTCGGCTTCAGCTGCATTTCCCTCTTCTATGGCATCGACGATCCCTGCATGTTCCATCCAGATTTCCTTGGGCCATTTTTCAAAGGGCATGGGTGCCTTTTCTCTTGGAAAGGAAGAGACATTGCGTTCATATAATCTAATGATCCCTTCATGTATCCTACACAAGACATCATTGTGCGAGGTTGCTACAACGATGGCATGAAAGATAGAATTCCACTTTTCGCCCAATAACGCCTTGTCAGACCTGTCTTCTTTAAAAAGCTCTTCAATTTTGAAAATGGTTTCTTTAAGCTTTTCTAAATCCGATTGTGTTCTTCTTTTCGCAGCAATTGCCGCTGCCTTGGGCTCAATTATCAATCTGGCTTCAAACACTTGGGGCAGGATATCGAGAGGCCAATCCACCAAAAAGGACAGCGGAAGCGAAATTTCGCTCCACGCCTTTTCTTTTATAAATATACCCTGTCGATCCCGAACCTCAATTATGCCGAAGGCCTCGAGCATCGCCAGGGCTTCTCTTATCAAAGGGCGTGTGACCTGAAACATATTTGCCAGCTCGCGCTCGCTCGGCAGTTTATTATCCCTGCCCAGCTTGTTTTCTTTTATCTGATCGTAAATACTAATTGCCAATTCTTTCCTCGTCATTTTCACACCTCAAAATCTGGTATTCCAAGGTAGTCCAACTGTTTTTTATATTTTGCCACGTATTTTTAGATCAGTCAAGTAATTGGAAGATATTACACCACTCTCTTTTCAGGAATTGCTAACATCTTCATATTTTCTCCCAAATAAAAGTAATCTTGAAAGTAAACACTAAAACTGCTTGACAATATCCCGGATAGAGGGTAAATTTTTAATGAAGTTAGGCTTATCTAATAAAGAGAGGCGATGCAAACTATGAGTCGTTTTGTATATCTAGATCACTCAGCAACGACGCCTGTGGACCAAAGAGTCGTGGAGGCGATGCTGCCCTTCTTCTCCATAGACTTCGGAAATCCAAACAGCCTTCATGCCTGGGGAAGAAAGGCAAGGCAGGCGGTCGACCAAGCAAGAGACGAAGTTTCCCGGCTGATCAATGCCGAACCCTCTGAGATCATATTTACAGGCGGAGGCAGCGAAGCCGATAATATAGCCATAAAGGGCGTTGCCTTCGCGAAAAAGGACAAGGGGCGCCACATAATAACCTCGGCGATAGAACATCACGCCGTATTGGACACTTGCAAATGGCTCGAAAAAGAAGGCTTCGACATAACCATCCTTCCCGTAGACGAATACGGCACAATAAGGCCCGAGGAATTGAGAAAAGCTATTCGGCCCGACACTATACTGGTTACTATTCACTTTGCAAACAACGAGATAGGAACGGTCCAACCAATCGAACAGTTGGGGAGCATATGCCGCGAGCAGGGCGTGCTGTTTCATACAGACGCAGTTCAAGCAGCGGGACACATCCCCGTAGATGTCAAAAAACTTCCAATAGATTTGATGACCATGGCGGCACATAAGATGTACGGTCCGAAAGGAGTCGGGGCCTTATATATCAAAAAGGGAGTTAAAATCGTTCCTCTGATTCACGGAGGAGGCCAAGAGAGGGGATGGCGCTCGGGCACTGAAAATACGGCCGGAATAGTCGGTTTCGGCAAGGCTGCTGCTTTAGCCTCTGACAGGCTTGCCAAGGACGAGCCGGAAAAAGAAAGAAATTTGCGCGATCGGCTGATAGACGGAATCTTGGAGAAAATTGAAGATGCAATGCTCACAGGCCACAGAAAGGAACGCTTGCCCTTCCACGCGAGCTTCTGTTTCCGTTACATTGAGGGAGAATCCTTGCTTTTGCGTCTGGATGCCCTGGGGATCGGAGCAAGCAGCGGTTCGGCCTGCACATCGGGCAGTCTTGAGCCAAGCCATGTCTTGCTAGCCATAGGGTTGCCTCACGAGATAGCCCACGGTTCTTTGAGGCTTACCCTTGGGAAGGATACAAGCGAGGAAGACATAGATTACGTATTGGAAAATTTGCCAAAAGTAGTAGAGTCGTTAAGGGCCATGTCCCCTTACGGCAAAAGGGGGTAATATGTAATGTATACGGAAAAGTTAATGCAACTTTTCATGGATCCTAAAAACGTCGGAAGAATTGAAGACGCCGACGGCATAGGAGAGGTGGGAAATCCCATCTGCGGAGACGTTATGAAGATCTATCTGAAGATTGAAGACGACCGCATAGTAGACGTGAAATTTGAGACCTTCGGATGCGCGGCGGCCATTGCAACGAGCTCCATGGTTACTGAGCTTGTTAAGGGCAAAACGATAGAGGAAGCTTTGAAGGTATCTAACAAAGATGTTGCCGAAGCGCTTGGCGGACTTCCGCCACAAAAAGTCCACTGTTCATTGCTTGCCGAAGAAGGCATTAAAGCAGCTGTAGACGACTATCTGGCGAAAAAGGACAAAACTAAAAGGGAAGCGAGCGAAACAAGGCAATGTGCGAAGGCATAGTGTGGGCGGTCTGCCTTTCAAAGAAAAAGGGCACCGTCAAGGAAGATGTAGGCGAAGCCACTCTCGTCGAAGGAATGGGCCTTGAAGGCGATGCTCATGCCGGTTTCATGCACAGACAGGTGAGCTTACTTGCCCTTGAAGATATAGAGAAAATGCGGGAAAAGATGCCAAATTTGGGTCCGGGCAGTTTTGCGGAAAATATAACGGTGAAAGGCCTCGATATGGACAGCCTGTCAATCGGAGACAGGGTAAGCGTCGGCGATA
This sequence comes from Acetomicrobium thermoterrenum DSM 13490, assembly GCF_900107215.1. Lineage (NCBI taxonomy): Bacteria > Thermotogati > Synergistota > Synergistia > Synergistales > Acetomicrobiaceae > Acetomicrobium > Acetomicrobium thermoterrenum. The sequence goes on from NZ_FNPD01000002.1 coordinate 69,931, forward strand.
CTCTGCTCGAGGTCACGCAGATAGGAAAGGAATGCCATAGCAAATGCGAAATTTTCAAAATAACCGGAGACTGCATAATGCCCAAAAAGGGAATCTTCTGTGCCGTCATTAAGGGCGGCCGTGTCAAGAAAGGCGATGTCGTAAAAAAGGTCAAGAAATAACTTTAGAAATAGCGTTATAAAACAAATAGCAGGCTTAGAGCGAGGCCTGCTATTTGTTTTTTTTATTTTCCCTTGAAGGACTAAAATCATATCGACATTCAAGCCAGCCTATAAATTTATATTTACTTTAAGTGTTTGTAGGAAAGGGCACATATAAATCCACCGTCTTCCCTTCCTTGTCTTTGCGCTTCCCTTTCGAGCTCCAATGCTTTTTCCCTATCCTCAAAATTAAAATCAGGCGGAATGAACAAAACCGCCTTGCCCTGAACGTTTTTCCCAGGCATGGCAGCAATAAGCTCATCCAGCGTTCGAAAGTGGGCATGTCTAAAGACGCTTTCAGGATCTTTCTTGGCCTTTTTCTCGTAATACCTGCTCCAGGCGCTTCCTCCTCCAATGAGGCCGATTACCATGCGGCCGCCCGGTTTCAGCACACGATAAATGTCTAACAGGGTTTTCTTTAAATCAGAGGAGAATTCTAAAGCCGAAAGAGAAACAGCTGCATCGAAAGTTTCATCCTCGAAAGGCAGCTCGTTAGCGTCGGCACAGCAAAAGTTTATGCAGAGATTTTCCCTCGCTGCCTTCTCTCGCGCCTTAACAAGCATCGCCTCAGAGATATCTATGCCGGTGACCATTTAAGAACGATAGATAGGTGTAGTTTTCGCCTTGTGCCCTCTCCAAGAAGGCGTCAAGGTATTTGGCAGCGGCAGTCAGTTCTAGGCTTTCCAAGTTAGCTTTTGTCATTACAAGCTCTATCATTTTGTATTCACCTCAAGATAGGACGTCGTAAACTACAAGCGATCGCCTTTGGACTTCCAAAGACGCAAGCTTCGTCGCCCTAGGTTTGGGATAGAGGCGTCCTTCTGCTTCTTTTTTTCACGCGCATCCGATACCTTAAAAGCTTTTAAGGCCGAGCGTATTGGTAATATTATTTTTTATGGCCATTGGCCATAGTGGTAAGAGCCTCCTTTTTCATGGGTTTGGTTGGTTCTTACCACAATTGTATTTTCAAATCCAAATTCCATATTAAAGAGTATAGAGCCTTGATTCGAGGGCTCTATACTCTGAAGTAAGGGCACAAAAATACTTCAGCGCATTAATGAATTTTAATAACAAATAACTTAAGCGCATCAACAATATCTAGTATTCCATATTAACGCGATAATATATCTCGTATTATCAATTTATTTCGACGGTTCTTCTGCTATAAAGCTTTTAGTCTTTCTGTAGTTCCCTTATATACGCTTCCTTGGACCTTTCAATATGTTTCCTGGCCCAGTCTTGTGCCTTTTTGGAATTACGAGATATTAAGGCCTCTAAGATCTCAGCATGTTCTTTTGCGGCCTCCAATTTTCTGCCCGGAAAAGAGTAACCCACGTGAGTGTAGGCCTTTATGCATTCCCTGAGGTCCATCAATATCTGATAAAGCTTTTTGTTTCCCGATAAACTGAACAAACGTTCGTGAAAGAGCATGTGGATTTTTTCAAGCTCTTCGTCGTCGTTTATTTCGATACATCTATGCATATCGTCCATCAATTTCTTGAGGTAAGAGATATCCTCGGCAGTAACGTTATCAACTGCTTTACTAGCGGCAAGCCCTTCCAGGACCTCTCTGACGTCATAGGTATCTATCACTTCCTTCGGCGTGGGCCTTGCCACGATTACGGCCTTCTTTGAAATCTGAACAGCCAGCCCCATTGACTTTAAGCGCTGTATCGCCTCTCGAACAGGCGTGCGCGAAACTCCTAGCTTTTCTGCAAGATCACGCTCTATTAGGACATCACCCGGCTTTAGCTCTCCACACAGTATTGCTTTTTTAAGTACATCAAATACCTTATCGCTGATGTTTACATCAATCAGTGGTCTGATAACACTTGAATTCTCCATTCTTCATCCCCGCTTAAAATAATATGTCGATCTGGATTATTGTTTTTAAGTATACCAAATATCAAAGTCCAATTCCAACTAAACCCTTGACTAATAGCACGAGTTTAACTCGTGGTAAATCCTAAATGTGTCTACTGAAATACTAACTTGACAGCTGTTAACTTTTTGAATATTATGATATCATAGAGCAAGGGAAGATGGGGTTTTTCAGCAAACTAAGAATATAAAGGAAACAGGCCCTCATGCAAGAGAGGGCCTGTTTTTGTTAATCCAACTTAACTATACCTTACGACAGAGCCGCTATTTCTATCTCTATTGCCTTGACCTTCTGATCGACGAAGTTTTGAATCTTTTCGATGTGCTCAGGTTTCAGATGTTTAAACCTTCCCTGCAACTTGAGATACTCATCCACCGGTTTGCGCTGTTTAGGCATGTAGGATATTTTATACTTGCCGTTTTCAAGTTCATACAGCTGAAACATGCCCGTATCTAGGGCAAGTTTTGCCATCTCTATCGTCTTGCTTGAAGGGAACTGCCATCCCTTTGGACAAGGAGCTTGAATATGGAGATATGCCGGTCCCTCTGCGTTTAGGCCCTTTCTTACCTTGTTGAAAAGATCTACGGGAAACGCCGGAGACGCCGTAGCCAAATATTTCAGTTCAGGATGTCCGTGAGCTATCATCTGGGCGTTATCCTTCGGCCACAACCTTTTACCTTCAGGAACAGCAGGGCCCGAAGGAGTAAAGGTGGTAACCGCTCCCCAAGGAGTGGACGGCGAAGTCTGAATGCCCGTGTTGGCGTAAGATTCATTATCGTAGCATATGAAAAGCACGTCGTGTCCGCGATAGATCATCCCTGACAAAGCCTGTAGCCCAATATCCGTAGAACCACCGTCGCCGGCCATCACTATGACATGGGGGCGCTCACCTGTATATTTGCCCTTTCTCATCATTGCCTTGTAAGCAGCCTCTATGCCGGAGGCCACGCCGCCGCCGTTTGTGATCTGAGCATGGATCCAAGGCACAGCCCACGGACCACAGCCGTAGCTCGTGTTAGCGACGTACATGCAACCTGTGGGACCAACGAAAATGGTGTTCGGGCCAGCAGCCTTTGCCACCAATCTATACACCAAAGCAGGGCCACATCCAGCACATGTCCTGTGACCAGGAACATAGTATTCTTTTTGAGGCATATCGCGAAGGGTCTTTATGGTCTCTAACATCATCTTCACCTCCTTTAAAGCTCGTACGGCAGCCAGTAAGAGTTCTTCTCAACCTTACCGGTCTTGGCGATCTCTTTTAGCTTGGCATACATCTTGTAGAACTCTTCCATAGTTATAACTTCTCCACCGAGCCCGCCAACGAAGCCGACGGTCTTGGTCTTGTCGCCCAAGCCGTACAGGGCTGTCCTTGCTTCACTGAGCAATACCCCACCGTCGCCGGCTATTCCGAAATTAACGGAGTTGTCTACGACTCCGACCACCTTAAACTTAGACAGTACATCTCTGACTACCTCAGTGTTGAAGGGCCTGAAGGTACGAAGCTGTACTACTCCGACCTTTTCGCCGTGATTCCTAAGTTTCTGGGCCACGTTCTTAGCAGTAATGGTATGTGCACCCTGTATGAATATGACGACTTCGGCGTCATCGGTCATGTATTCTTCCACGAAGGGGCTGTATTTGCGCCCAAAGATCTCGCCAAATTCCTTGTAGGCTTCGGCAATGACCTTTTTAGCTTCCTGGACGGCCAGATATCTTTGGTACTGAAGAGGTGGCCCCATCTCAGGTTCTATCTGAGCACCTATTATCATTGGATCGTAGATGTTAAGGGAATGTTTGTTTTTGTATGGCGGTAGAAATTCCTTGACTTGACCTTCGTCGGGAATCTCAACTTCGCCAGCTATATGGGAGACAAAGTAGCCGTCTTGACAGGCATATTGGGGAAGCAACACGCGAGGATCCTCTCCTATTCTGTAGTAAAGAAGCGTAAGGTCAAGAGCTTCCTGTGGCGTTGCTGCCCATCCTTGGATCCAGCACTGATCGCGGCACGACTCGGCCTCAGTATGCTCAGAACCAAAGTCCCCGGGAGGATCAAGTGTCCTGTCGGCAATTGCCATCTGGACCGGTAACCTCTCTCCTGATATCGGGGAGTAAACCTCCATAGCGAAAGTAACACCCACGCCCGAACTTCCGGTAAATGTCCTTGCGCCGGCTGCAGAGGCACCGTAGACAACACTGAGCTGGGCGTGTTCGCCTTCGGCATGGACGAACTCGGCATCAAGCTCACCATCTGCAATCATCCTTGCAAGCTCGGACATTATGCCCGTGTAAGGCCTGATAGGATAGGATGAAATCACATCTACGTCAGCAAGCCTGACAGCTTCGGCGGTGGCCACCACTCCGGTTATAAGTCTCTTCTTTCCCATGGATCTCACCTCCTAATCCTCAAAATCCAACTCTGGTACCATGGTTATAGCCTTCGTCGGACACACCGCCGCGCAAAGGCCGCAACCCTTACAGTATTTCAGGTTATTGAACTCCATGGCCTCGGGAGTCTTATAGGTTATGACAGCATCGGGACAGCTGACCCAACACAGCAAACAGCTGGTGCAACGTTCCTTTGACCAAACGGGCCTTTCGGATCTCCAGTTGCCTGTCATTCTCTTCTCGTTTTCCTCATCCACGGAGGGCACTGTACCGGCAAAAGGAAGATCATCCACCCCTAGCTGCTTTTTAGGTGCAGGGACAAAGGCAGGAAAAGTAGTATTTACTGTCATCAGGTGAACCTCGTTGTAGCCATACCTGCAGGCTTGCTCGTTCTTCACCGAGGAAAATACGCTTTCGGGTTTAACGAATGGTTTAGCCTTTGCGACAGCTCCGGCCAAAACCGCACCTGCGCCTACGCCTATACCCGATGCGTCCGTAGCTCCTTCTGCTCCCGAAAGCGTCTGGACATAACCGGCAACTCCCGTAGCATCGACGCATCCTATTGTTCCAAGATTGGTCGTGTCCTTCAAGAACTTCAGTATATACTGCGGATCCCTCTTGGTGTTTACTATCAAGACACCACCCGGCTTCATCCCTGCCAATACGTCATTTCCCTTTACCAACGCCTCTTCCGTAAGGACTACCACATCCGGATTTTCGTTCTCATATATGTACTTACTTAAAATGGGCTCTTCGCTTACTCGAGCATAAGCACGCACAGGAACGCCTACCCTGTCCGGAAGATCGACGTAATTTTCCCATGCCTGAACATACTTGCCCTCTTTGGATCCGGCGTTAGCTAACGCAAAGACAACATCCCTGGCATCCTTGTTTTGCAGGACACCGCGGGCCCAAGTCGTGATCTGAATCAGACTAGGCTCTTCAAACAACTTCTTTGCATCAAGACTCATTAAAAAACACCTCCTGTCCTTTATTAATTTCCTGCAACGCCTCCATCATCTCTTCGTTGGTCAGGACACCACCTCCCCTTTTGAATATCATCTTATAAATCACCTTGCGGCAGGCTCTTTCCACAGAAGCTTTTAGGTCCGCTCCGGAAAGACCTTCGGTGATCTCTGCCAGATAATCCAAGGACACATTGCAGCTAGGTATCTTCTTGAAAATTATTTGAAGTATTTCCTTTCTCTCCTCCAAGGTTGGCATGTTAAAGGCAAGCATCGCCGTTAACCTGTCGGCGGATATCAAAGAGGGATCTATGTTTTCAAGGGAGTTGGCGATGGCTATTATGATGTTATTGACTTCTTTATTAGCATCGAGTTCCGCTATTAACTGATTTGTAAACCTCTTTCCCAAAGCTGCGACCATTCCGTCTATTCTGTCGAAAAGCAGTATACAGGGAGATACCCTTTTTGCCAGCTTGAACAGATCGCTTACAGCTTGCTCTATTCCCCGCTTGTTGGATAAAAGCATTGGAGGTGTGACGTGAATTAGGTTTAAGCCGGCTTCCTTTGCAATAGCATTTGCCATCAAGGATTTGCCCGTGCCGGAAGGGCCCAAAAACATGATGAAGCTGGATTTCTTTAAGCCGAATTCGTCGTAGACTTCCGAATGTTGAAGGGGTATTTTGACCAGTTCCAATAAGCTCTTTTTTATATCAGCAAGCCCGCCTACGCTTTCAAATCCCACAGAAGGGATCTCAACGATCATCTCTCTCAATGCCGAAGGCTCTATCGCTTTAAGCGCCCTCTCGAAGTCTTCCTTTGTTACGGTTACGTCGCCCGTCTCTCGGCAATCCATGTATCGCTCCAGGGCGCGAATTCCGGCTTCCTTACAAAGCTGGGCCAAGTCAGCTCCTGTGTAACCGTGCGTGACTTCCGCTATCTTTCTAAGGTTGACGTCAGGTGTCAGGTTCATCCCCCTGGTATGAATCTTGAGTATCTCTTCCCTTCCCTGAGTTCCTGGAACACCTATGAAAATTTCTCTGTCAAACCTCCCGGGCCTCCTTAAAGCTGGATCGAGCAATTCCGGCATGTTCGATGCCCCGATCACGATGACGTCGCCGCGAGATTTAAGTCCGTCCATGAGCGAAAGAAGCTGCGCTACAACCCTCTTTTCGACGTCGCCAACGACTTCAGATCTCTTGGGAGCTACGGCATCAAGTTCATCTATGAATATGATGGCAGGGGAGTTTTTCTTTGCTTCCTCGAAGATCTCTCTTAACCTTGCCTCACTTTCCCCATAGTATTTGTTCATGATCTCTGGGCCGTTAATGGCGATGAAGTAAGCCCTTGAATCGGAGGCAACTGCACGCGCTATAAGGGTCTTACCAGTTCCTGGAGGACCGTAAAGCAGTATTCCTTTCGGCGGTTCGATGCCCAATTTTCTAAAAAGATCTGGACGGGTCAAGGGAAGTTCGACAAGCTCTCTTACTTTTTTTACCTCTTCCTTGAGGCCACCTATGTCCTCATAACTTACTCTATCCTTTTTGGAATCGAGGGTTTGATCCACCAGTATTATGCTCGTATCCTTCGTGACAAGCCCTATTTCAACGGAAGGCGCCATTCCCTGGATCCTCAGGGCAATGACGCCTCCGCTATAAAGTAGGACTGACACTTTATTGGAGATGACTACAGCTCTACCCAGTAAGTGTTTTTTAAGCTCCTCGCTGGGAGGGACTTCGTCGGGGGCAAGACCACCCTTATCCAACATTACGGTCTTTAACTGAATTGGATTGACTTTCGATACCTCAACAGCATCTCCTATATGAACGCCGAGGTTATCGCGGGCAATGCTATCTATCTGGATCAACTTTGAACCGCGAAAGGCAGTGGGGTTGGGAAAGACCTTTAAAGCCACCTGCGATTTTCCTTTGACCAGAATAAATTCGCCGCTTTGCACCCCAAGGGACTTGATGTCCTCGGGATCCATTCTGGCTATGTCCTTCCCCTTATCCTCTGGCAAACCTTCCTCGACATAAAAATACTGTCTATCCACATTTATCCCTCTTATATTATTTGGTATATGGTATGCCAATCTTTTGTTTAAAAATAACCTTACCTTTGGTTAACGTCAAGTCAACAAATAAGCTTGTCGAAATCAACCTTTAATAATGGGAATCAACATTGAAATGATAAGCACTAAATACCCAACTGCCTCCAAGGCAACATTTTGATGTGTAGTCCCAGGGTATAACAAAAGAGGTGGCGCTATTAACATCCCGAGGAGCGATAAACCCAAAAAGGTTTGATTATTTCCCTTCTTTGCCACTTTGAACGCCCCCTTCTTCTTAATAAATGTGCTTATACAGTATGAAAAGCATGCACCATGCTATGACGCCCAAAATGAGCGCCAAGGTGACGCAATATTTCAATGTCTTACCTATGACCTCTCCCTCACGTCCGGTTAGGCCAACGGTCGAAGTGCCAACTATTACCTTTGACGGCGCCAGCATGCTTCCTATGGAGCCACCTGCAGTTTGAGCGGCAGCGCTTATCAATGTGCTTATGCCGAGTATCTTGGCTATTTGAACCTGGAAAGCCCCAAACATGACGTTAGAGTTGGTGTTGCTGCCGGTCATAAAGGCCCCAAGCACTCCTACGAGGGGGATAAAAATTGGATATATCGATCCGAAGGCATTGGCCACACCCTTTGCCAGGGTATAGGTCATGCCGGATTCGACCATCATGAAAGCCATCAAAACCATGGATGTGGTGGCGATGCTGGAGCTAACTCCTCCTTTTACTACCTTAGACAAAACCGTCTTAAACATTCCGGGCTTCCATACTCCCTTTGCGCGATAGATCAACATACCCACAATTGAAGCATACACGAGGAATGCACCGGCATGAGAAAAGATGCCCACGCTGGTAGATGACCCAGCAGGAGTGACCCATCCCAGGCCCGTTGAGTATTCGCCAAACTTGAGCTTAAGCACAAGTAACCCCTTTAACCAATCCTCAACGCCTGGTATGAACTTTACCAACAAAACTATGACTATCAAAGAGTAATAGGGAGCGAAGGCCAAATTAAAGGGTAGTTTTTTAGTAACGACCTTACCCTTTGTTTCAGGGTTTGAGCTTGGAGAGTTAGATGAAACAGTAGACGAGAATGACGCACTTATAGCCTCATCAGTATTGAAGACCTTTGCCCTAGCCAAAAGAGCTGTTACAAGCATTCCAACGATTCCCGACAAGAACGTGGCTAAAGTCGGTTCCCATTGGGCAATAAAGAGCAGAGCAATCGACATGCTAAAAGAAACTACAAGGGTCGGCACAAGCCCTTGGCGTAAGGCCTTCATGCCTCCGTAAGCATGTACCGCAAACATTCCGCAAAAGATGCCAGCAAGGGCTATAAAAAATCCACACCAAGGCGCAAGATCAGCTGCCAGCAACCCTGTAGCTTGCTGTAGGCTTGCAAAGGATGCTGCCATATCGCCGAAAGTAACCGCCCAGGCATGCCCGATGAGAGCAATTGCCACAGCGCTTACGGGGTCAAACCCCATACCTATGAGTAGTGGTGCCCCAACAGCTACCGGGACGCCAAAGCCGGCTACGCCCTGCAGAAAAGTGACGAAGGCAAAACCTATCATGAGAAGCTGCAGAATTTTGTTTTGCGTCATCTCTATGAAGGTGGCGCCTATGCTTTCGATCCCACCAGTCGCATCGACGACGTTATATAGCAACAAAGCACCCCATACGATATAAAGCACGTAAAAAGCCATGACAAAACCTTTGGCATTCGAATTGGCCAACAAATGGAAGTCGGCCTTAAACACCACCAAAGCACCAATCAGGGCCACGAAAAAACCAATAGGCCCCGCCTTTGAGGCGCTCCACCTAAACCCTATCATCAAGACGAGAATGGCTAGAATCGGAAGAGAAGCACAAATCCACCTAAAAACGTTAACTTCCATACGATACCCCTCCCATCTTATGCTAAAGGCTTTAATAGGGTATCATCGTGAAGTCAAATGAAGGGGCAATCAATCGAACTTTCCCAAATATGGACCATAAAAGTTGAGGAATAAAGTCATTTTTAAATGCGATCTTTGGCATACCGAATACTGCGTTCCACTTGTGTATAACAGTATCATCATCATTTTCTTGTGTCAAGAGGATGATTGGACTTTTTATTATAAGAATATTCCACAATCTATACAAAATAATCCAAAATAAAAAGGGCACACCGAACTTTAACTAGTCTTTCGGCATGCCCTTGAAATGGCCAAAGAACTACAAATTACTTTTTTCTTCTCCTGATTTCTTCTACTTTTATTTCTTCTCCTCCAAATATTTCCTGATCCTTTCCATAAATCCGTCTTTCGGCGGATTGGGCAGGCTTTTAACAAATTCATCCACGGTCATCAACTTAACGCCGATGTTTTTCATATCGGTTAAGTTAGCTTCGTGGACTTCTGTTGTATTGGCCCCCGTTCCGTCAACGAGCACGATTACCTCATAGTCAAGCGAGTTGGCATCCCAAACCGTACCTCTTATGCAGTTGGGCGTTTGAACGCCCGTTACCACCACCTGATCCACGCCAAGCCGCTTAAGCAAGTTGTCCAGTTCTGTCTGAAAGAAAGCGCTCCACCGCCTCTTGCAAACTAAATATTCGCCTGCCAAGGGCTTGAGTTCTTCGACGATCTCTCCCCCCTTTGTACCTTCAATTAAAGCGCCGCCTACCTGCATAAATTTATCGTATCTCGTAATCTCAACATCGCTTCCGTCCGGCCTGTAGTAACGAAACACGTGCACTACAGGCAGTTTGTGCTGACGACAGGCCTCCAAAGCCCTTCGTATGTTACTTGCCACCCCCATGGCTCCTTTCACCTCGAAGGGCGCCCCGGGCAGACAAAAATCGTTTTGCATGTCGACGATCAAAAAGGCCGTTTTACTCATTTTCACTCAACTCCTTTTTAGGCTTAAAAGATACGGCACATATAAATCCACCGTCCTTCCTTCCTTGTCTTTGAGCTTCCCTTTCGAGCTCCAATGCTTTTTCTCTATCCTCAAAATTAAAATCAGGCGGAATGAACAAAACCGCCTTGCCCTGAACGTTTTTCCCAGGCATGGCAGCAATAAGCTCATCCAGCGTTCGAAAGTGGGCATGTCTAAAGACGCTTTCAGGATCTTTTTTGGCCTTTTTCTCGTAATACCTGCTCCAGGCGCTTCCTCCTCCAATGAGGCCGATTACCATGCGGCCGCCCGGTTTCAGTACGCGATAAGCTTCTTTAAGGGCTTCGCTTAAATCGGACACAAACTCCAAGGCAGACAAAGATACAACCGCATCAAAGGTCTCGTCATCGAAGGGCAAATTATGGACGTCAGCCTTATAAAATTTAACATCGAGCTTTTCTCGCAATGCCTTTTGGCGCGCTTCGGCAAGCATGGGCTCGGATATATCTACACCTGTAACCATTGCCCCAAGCCTTGCAAGCTCGAGCGAAAGGTTCCCGGTCCCGCATCCTATATCCAGTATTTCCATATCAGGCTGTGGCTTTAAAAACTTGTACATCACCTCTTTTTCGATCTTGTCTACCAGTCTACCCTTTGGCGTTTTATACCAAAAGTCGTACTCATTTGCTATTTGATCGTCGAAGATATCGGGCAATTCGCGTCTCCTCCTTAGATTAGCTGATGAATGTGATTAATTTGCGTTGAATGTTTGCTTTATTATACAATACTTGGTAATATACGCAGCATGATATACCATATGTAACACACCATTATTTTTTTACCTAAAGGAGGTATTGGGTTTTGGTCCAATCTATGTTTTTCCTGTTTATTTGCTTAATCATTTTCACCATAGGCGATGTCTTGGGAGTTGCAACAAAGGCTAAGCTGTCATCGGTTTTTGTGGCTCTGATGATCTTTTTGGTGGGTTTTTTGACGGGCGTGCTCCCCAAGGACATCATCAATCAGGCCATGTTGTCCGATATAGCCCGTTGGAGTTCTGGTTTTATCGTGTTTCATATGGGCACAATGATTAACATGCGCGAATTGGCCCGCGAATGGAGGACGGTTGTGATGTCCTTAACTGCAATGGCCATTGCAAGTTTATCTATCGTTGTCATAATCCCGTTCATAGGAAAACAGGCAGCTATCGTCAGCATACCCATAATCAACGGCGGAATAGTGGCAACACAAATAATGACCACTACTGCACTGGATAAGGGGTTGGGCTTGGCAGCAGCTTTAGGGGCCATTATCTACGCTGTCCAAAAATTCGTCGGGACGCCCCCGGCTTCGCTCTTTGGCCTAAGAGAGGCCAAATTGATATTGAAGGAGTATCGCGAAAAAGGAATGTCCGAATCGAGCAAAGTGTCAAAGGACGATCCTGAAGAAGCCCAAAAACCATTGTTATATGAGAGATTGGGTTTGGGCAAATACTTCACTCCATTCACATGTCTCGGAGTGACGGCCTTTTTCGCTTGGCTTTCTTACTACCTCCAGTGGGCATCAAAGACAATGGGTGTCGAGATAAATTACTCCATATGGGCTCTAATCTTGGGCGCCGTCATAGGGCAAATCGGGATAGTTCCGCCAAAGATACTTGAAAAGGGCAATTCAGCCGGATTGCTCAATATGGCAATCTTTGCTGGGATCATACCTTCACTTGCCATGATAGAGGTAGGCGATCTGATGACATTGCTTTTTCAGACGGTCGCCATCTTTGCAGCTGTTCTAATCGGGACCTTCTTATTGGTATATTTTCTTCCTCTTTGGAAGATTGTCGGCTCAAGGAACCTGGCCGTTGGAATATCAATGGCACAACTTTTGGGATTTCCCGCCACATATCTGATTTCAAATGAAATTGCCACGGCTGTTGCAGAAAATGAGGAAGAAAGAGAGATAATTTTAAAGAGAATAATGCCTGCATATGTAATAGCGGGTTTTGCATCGGTCACAACGCTATCTATCGTAATAGCAGGTATATGTACCAACTTTTTGAACTAACTGTATGTTTGAGCTACTACAAAAATTCTAAAGAGGTGAATATTAATGACTTTTAACACCTACTCCCATCGCTACCCCTCGAGGAGAAATTTGGTCTTCGCCAAAAAAGGAGTTGTAGCAACAGGACAACCTTTAGCTGCAGAGGCAGGACTTGAAATTTTAAAGAAAGGCGGCAACGCCATTGATGCGGCTGTGGCCACTGCTGCATGTTTGACCGTCGTTGAGCCTGCCTCTAACGGCATAGGAGGAGATGCTTTCTGCATCGCCTACGTTAAGGGAAAATTATACGGCCTAAATTCCAGCGGGCCTGCACCTCAAAACATCTCTATCGAGGCGCTGAAAGACAAAGGATATAAAGAGATTCCTCCTGTTGGTTGGCCGCCCGTGACTGTACCCGGCATTCCAGCGGCATGGGCATCCCTGATAAGGCGTTTCGGCAAATTGCCTTTGAGTGAAGTGTTAAAGCCTGCCATTCAATATGCCTCCGAAGGTTACCCCATATCTCCTGAGCTTGCGGAAAACTGGGGAAGGCGTTTTGAGTGGTACAAGAGGGTCGCCAAAGACGAAATATTCAAGTATTGGTTCGATACGTTTGCTCCAAAGGGACGCGCCCCAATCCCTGGAGAGCTTTGGAAGTGCGAGGCGATGGCCGACACCTTACGGGAAATTGGACAGACTCAGGCAGAATCGTTCTATAGGGGTAAGCTTGCTGAAAAAATTCTGGAATTTTCGAAATCTACAGGCGGATATTTCGAAGCGGAAGACTTCGAGTCCTTCGAACCGGAATGGGTAGATCCGCTGAACATCAATTACAAAGGTTTCGACGTCTGGGAACTGCCTCCTAACGGACAGGGACTGGTCGCACTAGTGGCGCTTAACATCCTCAAAGGCTTCGATCTAACAGATAAAGAGGACCCGAGGTCATATCACCTTCAGATTGAGGCCACGAAACAAGCTTTCGCCGATGGTCTGTCCCTGCTTGGAGATCCAAGGCACATCGAAATTCCCCTATTAAAGCTACTTTCCGAAGACTATGCCCGTCAGAGAAGGAGCGAAATAGGAGAGACCGCAAAGATCTACACATCAGGTATCGCCCCTCACAGCAACACGGTTTACCTGGCTACGGCAGATGAAGAGGGCAACATGGTATCCTATATCCAGAGCAACTACATGGGCTTCGGATCGGGGCTGGTAGTACCGGGAACGGGAATCGCTTTGCATAACAGGGGCCATTGTTTCGTGCTCGATCCAAAACACCCCAATTGCATAGCCCCGGGGAAACGCCCCTATCACACGATAATTCCCGGATTTTTGACAAAGGACGGCTCGCCCGTGGGGCCTTTCGGAATTATGGGGGGCTACATGCAACCCCAGGCTCACGTACAAGTATTAGCGAACTTGCTTGACTTTCATTTAAATCCCCAGGAGGCGCTGGACGCACCGCGCTGGCAGTGGATCAAGGATAACATGGTATCTATAGAATACGGGATGCCGGAAAACGTCGCAGCAGCCTTATCCCGAATGGGACACGACGTGAAAATAGAGTTGGAACATCACCCCTTCGGAAGAGGGCAAATCATTTGGAAGACGGAACATGGCACCTACTGCTGTGCCACAGAACCTCGAACTGACGGACATATTGCTGTCTGGTAAAAAGGAGAACCGCCATGAGGAGAAAGGACCGCGAAATAACGGACCAAAAATGGATAGGGTAAGTTTTAGAAGAAGGGAAAGTTTGTTTTTTGTCGCTTTGTAGGAATAATGAACCGTACGTCGTGCCGATGCATTATGCATGGAAAGACGGTTTTCTTTACCTTCACTCAGCCTTAGAAGGCAAAAAGGTAGATATTGCCAGAGAAAACCCTAGAGTTTCATTTTGCGTAGTTCCTGAATGGAAAATTATCGAGGGATCAAGGCCATGTGATTGGACAACACATTATCGCAGCGTGATAGGCTCAGGGATCGTTTCATTCGTCGAAGACGAAACCGAAAAAAGAAAGGCGCTGACTATCTTCGTTGAACACTTCACCCACGGGGCCTTCGAGCTTCCAAGGCCCATGTTAGACCGTGTGGTAGTATGGAAAATCAAGGTAGATAACATTACCGGAAAGCAAAATCCCAGCCCTCGGTAAAACATCAAAAAAGTTGCAAGGCTAAAAGCAATTGCTTTTGGCCTTGCAACTTAGCTTACCCCTTGATGACGGCCAGCGGACGCAAACGTGCGACTTTTCTGCTAATTCCTGCTTTCTCTACGACATCGACTACGCGAGAAACGTCCTTGTAGGCTTCGGGTATTTCTTCCCTTACAGTTCCTATCGTCTCGGCCATGACTTTTATGCCTCTGTCTTCCAACCGTTTCAAAATAGTGTCCGCCTTCTCGGACTTCATGGCAGCCTTTCTGCTCAAAACCCTTCCGGCGCCATGGCACGTCGAGGCAAAACACTCTTCCATCCCCCGTTTGGTCCCGACAAGGATGTAGCTTTCCGTGCCCATACTGCCGGGAATTATCACTGGCTGACCGACCTGTATATATCTTTCGGGCAATGAAGGATGACCGGGAGGAAATGCCCTTGTTGCTCCCTTCCTGTGGACACACACATCGACCTGCTTTCCCTCCACACCGTGTTTTTCGATATGGGCCATGTTATGGCTTACGTCGTACAGAAGTTTCAAATCGGACTTAGGGAAAAAGTCGCCAAATACTTCCCTTACCAGTTGCCCTATTATCTCCCTGTTGGCCAAAGCGTAGTTTGCGGCAGCCTGCATCGCTCCCAGGTATTGTTTCGCTTCCTCCGATTTCAAGGGGGCACAACACAGCTGTCTGTCTGGAACGCTTATGCCGTATTTATTCATGGCTCTAAGCATCACTTTTATGTAGTCATCGCAAACTTGGTGCCCCAATCCGCGGCTTCCGCAATGGATCATCACGGTTACTTGTCCCGGGTTTAAGCCAAATTGCCTGGCTACGTTTTCATCGTAAATTTCATCTATAACCTGTATTTCCAGAAAGTGGTTCCCGCTTCCCAAAGTGCCAAGCTGAGGCTTGCCCCTTTCAATGGCCTTTTTGGAGACTGCATCTGGGTTTGCATGGGGCAAGGTGCCTCTTTCTTCAATGCATTCGAGGTCTTCGCTCCTTCCGTAGCCCTTCTTAACTGCCCAAAGTGCGCCTTTGGCAAGCACCGAAAGAAGCTCTGTTTCGCTGATCTTCAAAGCCCCTTTTGATCCCACTCCGCTGGGTACCCTGGAAAACAGTGCAGCCGTTAACTCATCTATGCAGGATGCCACTTCTTTCTCCTCGATAAATGTCAACATAACCCTCACGCCGCAGGATATGTCGTAGCCAACTCCCCCGGGAGATATGATTCCTTCATTCAATGAAAAGGCAGCAACTCCACCGATGGGAAAGCCATATCCCCAGTGAACGTCGGGCATAGCGAAGCTGTGCTTTAAAATGCCGGGTAGACATGCGACATTGGCTATTTGAGTCAGAGCGCCCTCCTTTTCAAGGTTTTGAATTATGTAGGAATCTCCATATATCAAACCGGTTACCTTCATTCCGATCTTGAAGTCCCTTTCCAACACCCACCTGACAGGATCTATTTGCTTTAACGCCACGGGAATTCACCTCCTTTACAGGTCAATATATACCCTTAACCTCCATGGCGGGCCTTCCGAAATTTCCGCACCGCCGTAAGTCACAGCCTTGACAGCTCTTGCGGGGCTTGGCGCGATATGCAGGTTACCTTTTGCGAGCAGGCGGGCTCTTTTTGGGTCAACTTCGATTGTTTCGGGAGAAAACACCTTCTCCTTTGTATCATAAATATACAAAAGCTCGTTTAACCAGGAAACGAAAAGCTCCAGCAAATCCATACATTCCAATTCAACGGTGTGTTCTTCAACAGACCTCACTAAAGAAACCTCGCCAAACATGAATGCATAAAACGCCCGTGCCGCTTCTGTGACCAGGTCTTCAACGGAAGAGGCGGTTATTTCCAGACCGGCGTCTGCCGTATGAGGCAGCTCCACCCAAGGCACTTTATAATGAAACCTCCTCGAGTCCGTCGCTTTTCAATTTCATGAGGGAAGGATAGTGCGTCATATCCAAATGAACGGGCGTTACGGAGACGTAGCCGTTGGCTACGGCCCAAACGTCAGTTCCTTCTATCAGCTGATCCGTTGGTTTGCCCGCTATCCAATAGTATATCCTGCCGTGGGGATCTCGCAGTTTACTTACCTTTCCTTCGTATATCCTCAAACCCTTTTTTGTGACTTTTATGCCGGAGATATGATTTATTTCCACGTCCGGTATGTTTACGTTTAAAAGCAACCCTTTATCAAGGGGATGATTCTTAAGCCATCCCATTA
Organism: Acetomicrobium thermoterrenum DSM 13490; assembly: GCF_900107215.1. NCBI lineage: Bacteria > Thermotogati > Synergistota > Synergistia > Synergistales > Acetomicrobiaceae > Acetomicrobium > Acetomicrobium thermoterrenum. The sequence goes on from NZ_FNPD01000002.1 coordinate 86,742, forward strand.
TCTTAGCTGCGATGATGCCCGCAGTGTTAAAATGAGCACCCGCTTCATCATCGCAATCCAGCGAAAAAGCGACCGAAGGACGCCCCAGCACAACACCCTCCATTGCCGCCGATACTGTTCCGGAATAGGTCAGGTCATCGCCGAGGTTGGGGCCAATATTTATCCCTGAACACACAATCTCAACCGAAGGGTCGAGCTCTTCAAGCCCCAATACTACGCTGTCCGATGGAGTCCCGTTGCAGGCGTAAACCGCGACTCCCTCTGGATAGGGACCGTTGCCTATCTGCCATAGCCTTAAAGGACGATGCAAAGTTATAGCGTGACCTACACTGCTGTGTTGTCTTTCAGGGGCGACCACGATGACTTCATGACCCGCACCTTTTAAATGTGTTGCCAGGGCAATTATCCCGGGCGACAGAACTCCGTCATCGTTTGTGACTAATATTCTCATATTTGACCTCTCTGCAGATTATTTTTTGCCTTCATCACAGCATTATTCTAAATATCGCCATGGTCACAGGCGCCATTACTGCCTGGACAACTCCAAGCATCACAAGAATCAGAATCAAAAAAATACCATATCGCTCAAGGTAGAAATATACGTTCATAGCCTTTGGAGGCAAAAGGACATAAAGTATCCTCGAGCCATCGAGAGGGGGAATTGGAAGCAAATTGAACACCGCCAAACCCACATTTATCATAATCATAAGCAGTATGAACCTCGAAAGGGCGATATTTGATAAAAATATAGCGGGAAATATCCTTACCAAAAGCGCACAAACCACAGCCGTGATCAAATTGCCGACAGCACCCGCAAGCGATACTAGAACCAAATCCCTCCTGGGATTACTGAAGTTTCTCGTGCTTATAGGTACAGGCTTCGCCCATCCGAAACGAAATATGAGCAGCATCAAAGCCCCTATGGGGTCCAGATGCGCCATGGGGTTTAACGTAAGACGCCCCGATCGCAAGGCAGTGTCATCCCCCAATCTATAGGCCACATAACCATGACAATATTCATGAAAAGTAATAGCCCACAAAACTGCAGGCAAACTCAAAATAAGATCTACCCAATTTGGAAAACCCATCACATCCCTATCCTTTCTTTAAAACGTACAAAGGGTAATGCTTTTTAATCCATCTTATTTCATCTTCTCTGGTTTCTACCTCGCCACGAAGACGGGCCCTCAAAAGTTCGTCTAAAATCTTTCCAATTAAGGCCCCTTTCGGGTAACCTAACTCTATCAAATCTCTTCCCATAAGTATAGGGTGTATCCGATGAAGTCTAGTCAAAAAGAGCAATATCCTTCTCCTGACTCGCCACCGCTCCGTCGCGGCAGCCCAAAACAACGCCGTAACGTATGGAACGTCCTCCAGGAAAAAGTAAATTTCCTCATGGCTTCTTATACCCCGCCCTCCCACAGCATTTTCGGCAGTTCCTAGATCGTTTAAAGCCCTTTCGACGGCCTCTCTGTCTGGTTTGGACAGGTGCAGTTTATCGAGCGTAGCTTCCTGTACCCATTCCGCAGAGGAAAAAAGCACCGCCGCCAAAAATGCCAACCACACCTTATCGCCCATGTCGGGCAAATCGTAGTGGATTCGCCTCAAAAAGAAGGATAACCTTCGAATAACCCGCAGACAATTGCGATCGATCTTAATTCCAGGAAATAATGCTTCAAAGATCCCAAGATGGACCATCTCAAGGACGATGGGATATGCTCTTTCTTCCAGAAAAATCAACTTTAGCTCGTTTTTAACCCTTGTTCCGGAAAGGAGAGCCAATAAACCTCCTTTAATGGCGCTTCTGATCAGCCTGACGGTGTTGTCTTCAAATTCGAAACCCAGCCTGTGCTTCAATCTCAAACCCCTTAAAACACGCGTTGGGTCTTCCACAAAACTTAAATTATGCAATACGCGCAACTGTCTTTTTTGAAGATCGCGTCTTCCTCCGAAATAGTCTATAAGAGTCCCCCATGATGTTCCGTTGATGGATATTGCCATTGAATTGACAGTAAAATCCCTCCTGTACAGGTCGTGTTTCAAGCTATCGCCGACGACCTTGGGCAAAGCAACGGGATATTCGTAAAACTCCCTGCGAGCAGTGGCTACATCTATCTTTCTGCCTCCGGGAAACACTATTGTGCCTGTTCTGTATCGCTCATGCACCGCCACTCTGCATCCGTCTGCTTCCCATGACTTGATAAAAGAAAGGGCGTCCCCTTCTATAACTATGTCCAAATCTTGGTTTTCCTTGCCAAGCAGCAAATCCCTCACGAAGCCACCTACGATATATGCTTTGAGCGACATTTCCTCGGCTCGCCGACCCAACCTTCGCAAAGTCTGAGTGATCCATGGCGAAAGCCTCTGAGCCATCAACTCCGAAACGTCCTCTGTCCAGGGCAATGCCGACCCTAAAGACTTTTCTTCGGCGGGAACGGAAACGGGATAAAGTGCTCGGAGCATATCCGTCCTCGTTACGATACCAACGAGCGATCCGTTTTCTTTTACGGGCAAACGTCCTATATTATGAAAGACCATCAATCTGTGGGCTTCAGAAATGGATGCTCCCGGATGAACGGTAATGACACCTTCGGTCATGAATTCTCTCACTTCGACGGTCCCAAATCCGTGAAGGTGAGCTTTGTCCAGGTCTTTTCGCGTTATTATTCCAACAAGATTTCCATCTCGAACGATGGGCATTCCCGAATGACCATAACGAATCATGAGCTTATAGGCTTCGTCAACTTGAAGGTCTGGGTTGATAGCCATTACCGGACTGGTCATCACCTTAGCCACAGTTAACAGGGGCCTTATCTCGTCGGCCAACCGCCTTTCGATTTCCTCGACGAGGACAAAGGGATCTCTGCACGTGAGCGTCACCGACGCAGCTTGAGGATGTCCTCCTCCTCCCCATCTCACCAAAAAGTCGGCCACGTTTAATACTTCTTCTCTGCTTCGTGCTACTATATATGTTCTTTGACCCATTGAAACTACAGCTATGGCCACATCGGCATCGAAATAGTCGCGCAGTCGATGAACGAACAAAGAAAGCCCTTCAACATATTGAGATGAATTTAAAGCAGATAAGACCACTTTTGCCCCGTTTATATATCTTTCCCAAGAATTGTCTATGAGTTCGCTCAATAAATGTTTTTCTGCAGAGTTTAAGGACTGCTCCACGAATATGGGAATTTGCGTCATGTCGGCTCCCAGTTCGCGAAGGGTGGCGATGATCTCGAAATCCTTTCTGCATGTACCTCCGAAGGTAAGCGCCCCTGAATCTTCATATATCCCCATAGCATAAAGTGTAGCCTCTTGAGGAAGTATGGTAATGCCGCGCTCTAAAAGGATCTCCACGAGCAAAGTTGTACAGGCGCCAAGAGTTTCCGTCCTGGCAAAGGAAGCTGGAAGCTCATCCAACACATCACCAGGGTGATGATCGTAGACGTGAATGATAACATCCTTTTTTCCTACGAGAGAGGCAAAGGGTCCTATGCGGGACACCGAGCGTGTGTCTACGACGATCAACGTCGTTACTTCGTCCATATTGACCTTTCTGGGAGTTAAGACTTTGTATCTGCTTTGATAGCGTTTCAAAAAATCTCTTACGTTCCTCGACGCAGAACCTGAAAAGCAGGGAACCGCACCGGGATACAGCTTCGTAGCAGCTATCATGCTGGCTAGAGAATCGAAGTCCGCTCCGATGTGAGTGGTGATTACCTTCAAATATCCAAAACCTCCCTAAGCCATAGTAAAGCCGTGCCGTTCATCCACTTCAAAGGATGAACTAATATTACGGGAGTCTCGTAGCTATGTTTTTCGAGGATAGTATTTTTCAGGGCATGTAATTTGCATTGTAGGGATTTAAACTTCAACTCCCATTCGCCCTCCTGCTCCAACTTTCCCTGCCACACATAGATGCTCTTTACGGGGCAGATGTTGACGCAAGCAGCAAGCTTCCTGTCGATACACGCCCTTGCGATCTCTTCGGCCTCGCTTTCGCTTCCGCACGTAAGGGAAACCAGAATGGGATAAGCGAGGTTCAAAAGAAGCTCTCCCAAGTCTTCGACCTTTGCCCTCAATGTTTTGAGATCTCCTTCGTTTTCTATTACCCAATCTGATCTCTTCTTCTTTTCATCGGCGGGCAAAAGCCACCTCTCCCTCAGGGCTAGGGTCTCTTCGTCCAAACCTCTCGCGGCGTTTCTTCTAGCGCGCAACTCCTTGGGCGCCGTAACGTATATGACGAAATCGATCCAGTCGGGCCTACCGACTTCAAATAACAGAGGTATCTCAAAAACCTTGAGTCCCTCGCCACCTACGAGCTCCCTTTCCATTTCAGCCATGACCAGAGGATGAATGAGGTCGCAAAGCCACTTGTACTCACTGTCGTTCAAGAAGGCCTTGGATGCAATGACATTGGGTAAAACGCGACCCTCCTCATCCAATATTTCCTTTCCCCAGCGATTGCATGCTTGCTCTATAATTTCTGGCTTTGTCCATATCTGTCTTACAATTCGATCAGCCTCCACTATCTCAGCTCCCATTCTCTGAAGGAGGCTGCAAACTGTGCTTTTACCAGCCCCAATGTCTCCTGTTAGACCTACGACCAACATTTATCGGCACCTCTTCTTCTTCTAAAGTCAAATCGTAAACCACCTTGTTTCTATCCGGTATTTCCTCCAAGAACCTCGAGAAGGCATTGTACTGCAAGTTTCCGAACAACATCCTCCTTTGCGCACCAGTCAGATAAAGTTTTTCCATGGCGCGAGTCATTCCAACGTAACACAATCTCCTCTCCTCTTCGAGCTCAGAATCGCTCATCTTCGCCCTGGAGTGGGGGAAAATATTTTCTTCCATTCCGACAAGAAAGACGACGGGAAACTCCAAGCCCTTTGCAGCATGTAGAGTGAGGAGATTGACCCTGCTTCCGGAAGTCTCGTCGACGTCTGCATCGGAATAAAGGGCGATAATTGAAAGAAATTTGGCCAGATCGCCTCCTTCGACGTTTACCGATAGCAACTCGTAAATATTTTCTGACCTGGACTCCCAATCTTCAGGATATTGCTCTCTCAAAAAGAGCCCGTACCCCATTTCCTCCATGATATAGCTGATAACGTCTGCTACGTCACCCGAACGGGACAAAATTTGGATCATGTGTCCGGCCAGCTCTCTGGCGCCGGCTTTTGCCTTGCCCTTTAGGGGCAAAACATCGGAACTGTGAACTTCCTCCCACAAAGGGAGGGGATCCTCATGGCCTGAAGAGATGCTTGCTATCGATTTCTCGAAAGCCTCTAAACTCTTTGCTCCAAGCCCTCTGGAGGGGACGTTTCCGATCCTGTGCAGCGCTGCCGCGTCCCAGGGATTAACCGCAAGCCTCATGAAAGACAATACATCCTTTACTTCTTTTCTTTCATAGAAAGATACTCCCTTAACTATTTTATAGGGAATTCCTCTATTCATAAGATCCTGCTCGTAGCTTCTGCTCATTGCATTGATTCTATAAAGAACGGCGATGTCGTCAAAAGAATAGCCGGAACGACATAGCTTTCTTATTTCGTCGGCAATGAATTGAGCCTCCATGCGATCGGTATTTGCCAGGTATACTGTTATGGGTGTTCCCTGTTGATTGGCCGTCCAAAGGTCCTTCGGCCTTCTTTCGATATTGTTTTTTATTACGGCGTTTGCGGCGTCCAAAATCATGCCCGTCGAGCGGTAGTTCTGATCGAGGGTGATGACTTTGGCCCCTGGGAAATCACGTTCAAAATTCATTATTATGGACATATCGGCTCCTCGCCATCCGTAAATGGACTGGTCCGGATCCCCTACGACCATGATGTTGCCCGATTTGGCCAGTAGTTCGATAAGTTTATACTGTGGCGTATTTACGTCTTGATATTCATCGACCAGCACCCATTTAAATCTGGCACGTTCTTTTAGTAGAACGTTTTTGTTAGTAGTAAGCAAGTGAAGAGGAAGAAGAAGTAAGTCATCGAAATCGAGCGCTCCCTGCCTTTTGAGCTCTTTGTTATAGGCATCGTAAAATTCACGCCATCTTGCCTCCAGTGTCGCATTGGGCGAAAGAGTCTTGGGATCGGCGCTTGCCTTCGCTTTGGAGATCATGTTCATCAAAAAAGATGCGTCAAAGCGTTTTTTATCGATGTTAAAATCCTTCATAAGCCTTTCCACGAGCTTTTGCGAGTCTCCTCTGTCGAATACGCTAAAGGGAACCCTTATACCCGCTTCCCCGACTTCTTTTGTATATCTGTAGAGGAACTCAACACCATAGGAATGAAAAGTCGAAATGTGCAAATTATTAATATCCGACCCCAACAGAGCCCATACCCTTTCTTTCATTTCCCTTGCCGCCTTGTTGGTAAAGGTAACGGCAAGGATCTGCCAAGGTTGAGCCAGGCCGCTGGCGACCAGATAGGCGAATTTATAGGTCAACACTCTGGTCTTTCCACTTCCGGCGCCAGCTAAAACCAAAAGAGGGCCTTTCGTATATAAAACAGCCTCCCTCTGTCTTGGGTTCAATTGGGAAAGAAGTTGTTCAGTCTGCAACTTAATTTCCCCTTATATCTTTTAACCAATCCTCGATAGATCCGATCAAATCGTCCAATCCTTTCCCCTCAATGACCGCAAGCTCGAATTTATCGGCACTGGGGTTCAACTTTTGCACGTCCCGCCAAAAGGCAGACCGGTCGAATTTTATGTAGGGCAATACATCCACCTTTGTCAGAAGCACTGCCCTAGCCTGATGAAAAAGCGAGGGATATTTAAGTGGTTTATCGTCACCCTCAGGGACGCTTGAAATGGCCATCTTGAAGGTCTCTCCGAGATCGAACTCCGCAGGACAAACCAGATTGCCAACGTTCTCCACAAAGAGTACGTCAATGTCATCTATGGGAATATCCCGCAGGGCCTTTCTTACCAAATTGGCTTCCAGATGACATCCTCCCTGTGTGTTTATCTGCACGACCGGCGTTCCGGTGACCGCTATGCGCTCAGCATCCCTGGAAGTAGCGACATCGCCTTCGATAACTGCGCATCTCAAATTCAGTTTGGGCAATAACTTCTCTAGCAACGTCGTCTTGCCCGACCCGGGTGAGCCTATCATATTAATCATCAATACGCCCTTCTGTTTCATCATGCTTCTTATATAAGAAGCATGCTCCTCGTCAGCTGCCATGACGGATTTCTTAACGTTAACAAGTCTTGGCATGTTTCATTTCCACCTCCAGGTTCGTCAATTCCAGCTCCATTCCATTTAAAAGGTTAACATTTATGGAGGAGCATTTTGGACACATGCCCAAAAATTCTCTATCGCTCCAAAGATAACCGCATTCGTCGCATTTGATCAGCAAAGGTATTTCATCAATTTCCAAAAGGGCATTTTCCATTATGGTGCCCTTTGACGCCACATCGAAGCAAAACTTCAGTATATCCGGCACAATCTGGCGCATAGCTCCGACTTTAAGGCGTATTCGTGTGACGGCCTCCCAATCCTCATCTTGCGACATCTTGATTATCTGCTCCATCAACGCCTCTACAATCGACATTTCATGCATATGACAACACCTACAGATCTGATTTTATACCAAAATTAAAGGGGCTGATCGCCCCTTTTGGTCTAAACTCGAAGGGTGTGTTTCAACTTCATTTTAAGCTTCGGGCTCGATCAAGCCATAGCCTCCATTTTTCCTTTTGTAAACAACGTTGATTAATCCCGTATCGGCGTTCTTAAAGACGAAAAAGTCGTGTCCGAGCAAATTCATCTGCAATGTCGCCTCTTCAGGGGTCATCGCCTTAACGGGAACTCTCTTCCTTCTTTCGAAGAGTATCTTCTCTTCATCTTCGGCATACGTTTCGAGAGATTCTATCCCAAAAGAGATGTCATGGGTTTTCATCTGCACCCTGTCTTGAAGGTAAGATTTGTGGCGTTTAATCTGTCGCTCGATGTTCTTCAAAGCCTTATCAAAGGCTTTGCGCATATCGGGAGCATGCTCTTCTCCTCTCATTATAACGCCATTGACGTTAGAGGTGATCTCAACGACATGCATTCCTCTGGTATAGCTAACGACGACTTGAGTATCGAGTATACGATCGAAGAACTTTTCCAGCTTTGACAGTTTCGACTCCATATACTCTTTTGACGTGTCCGAAATCTGAACATTACGCGTGACGAACCTTATATCCATCAATATCGCCTCCCGTCATTTCCGGTACATTGGTAAACCTATTCTACCATGCCTGAGTCTTTTCCTCGAGCTTTAAAAGGGATATTATCTTAATTATAATTTGATTTTTATTCCTTTTAATGCATTATAATATATCATAAAAGCACGCATTTTCAGGAGGGATGCTTCAATGAAGTTTTCGACACGGGCTAAGAACATGGAGGCTTCTGCCACACTGGCTATAAGCGGAAAGGCAAAGGCGATGAAGCGCGAGGGAAAACCTGTCATATCATTCGGTGCCGGTGAACCGGACTTCACTTCACCAAAAGCAGCCTTAGACGCAGCCAAGGATGCTATAGACAGGGGAGAAACTCACTACACTCCGGCTACGGGAATACCCGAACTGAAAGAAGAAGTCGCCAAATATTACGAAAGGCGTTTCGGGCTCAAGTATAAATTCAACAAAGAAGTGATCATTGGCTCAGGGGCAAAACCGCTCATTTACGAGACTTTGGGGTGCCTTGTCGATCCGGGAGACGAGGTTTTGGTCTTTGCCCCTGCTTGGGTAAGTTATGTGGAACAAATAAAGTTATGCGACGGCAAACCTGTGATCATAGACACAACAAAGTCAGGCTTCCTGCCGGATCCGTCGGCCATAGAGGCAAGCATAACGCCAAATACGAAGGGCATGTTGATCAATACTCCCTCCAATCCGGTGGGCGTCGTCTATCCCGAGGATGGGCTTTCGAAAATCGCCGATATCGCCATAAAACATGATCTATGGATAATTTACGACGAAATTTACGAGAGGTTGGTATACGACGGCCAGGAACACATAAACATCGTTTCCCTAAGACCTGAACTCCGCGATCGTACGATTTTAATAAACGGAGCAAGCAAAGCCTTCGCCATGACGGGCTGGAGGATCGGCTATGCCCTGGGTCCGGAGGAGGCGATGGGAAAAATAGGAGATTTTCAGGGACATCTCACCTCAAATCCATCATCTATTGCCCAGTGGGCTGCAGTTGGAGCGTTGAGGGGAGCAGACGAGGACGTCAAGAGGATGCACGGAGCCTTCGACGAAAGAAGAAGAAAAATGATTTCACTGCTGAAGGAAATACCCGGCATATCCTTTGTAGAGCCAAAGGGGGCCTTCTATGTTTTTGTAGATATAAGGAATTGCCTGGGCAAGACCTACGAGGGCAAGATGATTGACAGTGATATAAAGTTTTGCGAGCTGGCTTTGGAAAACAAATACATAGCTATAGTTCCAGGAAGCGCCTTTTTAACTTCCGGTTTCGTCAGGTTTTCCTACGCCAACTCCATGGAGGAAATAGAGGAAGGCATCAAGCGCTTCAAGGAAATGGTTGAGGCCCTAAAGTAGACAAGGCTTTTTATCGATAGTCCCATATATAAATAAAGGCAGGGATAAAAACCCTGCCTTTATTTATATATTAAAGTTATTTATTTTACCGGCAGCATATTTTTTCCTTGACGGGAACCACCTGCGTACCCGTCTTGCCCTCAAGGGCTTCCAGAGCAGAATCGAGCTTTGCGATGATCGCTCTCTTGCCGCCGTTTTCTACGAATCGGAGGGCAGCCTTAACCTTCGGCCCCATACTTCCCGCCTTAAAGTGCCCCTCTGCCTCGTATGCCCTAAGCTCCTCGGGAGTTACAACGTCAAGCCACTTCTCATCGGGCTTCTTGTAATTTATGGCAACTTTGGGAACATCGGTGAGTATCATGAATATGTCAGCTCCGACCTCCTGGGCAAGCCTTTCTCCGGCAAGGTCCTTGTCGATGACTGCCTCTACGCCGCGGTAAGTGCCGTCTTCGTCTTTAATTACGGGAATGCCGCCGCCACCGCATGCTATCACTAAATATCTCTCATCGGAGAGATGTTTAATGACCTCTCCTTCGACAATTTTCTTAGGATCCGGGGAAGGGACTACGCGCCTCCATCCTCTTCCGGAATCTTCTATCCATATTTCGTTTTTTCCGCTCATTCTCTTTTTGGCCTCTTCGGCTGTGTAGAAGGGTCCTACCGGCTTCGTGGGTTTAGCAAAGGCAGGATCGTTGGGATCAACTTCCACCTGCGTCACCATACAACATGGTTGCCAATCATTCAGGCTCTTCCCGAGCATGCAATTCCTTAGGGCCTGGCACAACATATAGCCAATCATACCTTGGCTTTCGGCTCCACAGACATCCATTGGCATTGACGGTACCAAACTGCTTCCTAATTCATTCTGTATCAGGATCGCCCCCACTTGTGGCCCGTTCCCGTGGGTGACAACGACTTCATATCCAGCTTCCAGCATCCTCACTATCTGCCTTGCCGTTGCCATGACGTTTTCCATCTGTTCTTCAAAGGTGCCTTTTTGCCCGCTCTGGAGAATTGCGTTTCCCCCTAAGGCGACTACCACTTTTTCTGCCATCATGAACCCTCCATTGCCCAATGGTTTTAAATATTGTCAAGATAGGATGCAAACATTATACTCCCTCTGGGGTTTTTGTCCATCGGTCATTTAAAAAAAAATAAACTAATATGAGCGATAGGGTTATATCCGCTCATATTAGTTTTTTAGCAGTTTGCACATTGGGAATGACAAATAATGTGATTAGCCCTCTAAAATTTCCTTTTCTTTCTCTTCCAATGCCTTATTTACCATTTCGATGTACTCATTTGTGATTTCCTGTATCTCATCCTGCAATCGCCTTAATTCGTCTTCGCTGATTTCGCTGTCCTTTTCCTGCTTTTTTAATTCATCCAGCACGTCGCGTCTTATGTTTCTTATGGCTACCCTGGCATCTTCTGCATATTTTTTGACCAATCGCGACAGTTCGACTCTTCTTTCTTTAGTCAGTTCCGGCAGAGTGATTCGTATATTTTCGCCGTCGACCTGGGGCATGACGCCCAATTGCGAAGCCTGAATAGCCTTTTCGACGGCTTTGATGGCAGTTTTATCCCAAAGGGAAATTAAAATCTGGCGCGGTTCAGGGATAGAGATCGTTCCCATCTGTTTTATCGGCGTTTGAGCTCCGTAGTAATCGACTTTGATATTTTCTACCAGCGCCGGATGGGCTCTCCCCGCCCTGATGCCCGTCATCTCTGCCTTAAAATGCTCTACGGCTTTTTTCATAGATTCCCTCATATCTTTTAAAATTGCCTTTTTATCCACAACCATAACCGCTACTCCCCCTTTTTGTCGATACTAAAGTCCCTATTGGCTCTCCGTCTATCAATAGCCTTTTTAGGTTTCTCTCTTGAAGTATATCAAAAACTATTATGGGGATTGAATTTTCCATGCAAAGCGAAAAGGCCGTAGCGTCCATGACCTTCAGCTGTTTGCTCAATGCCTCAAGGTATGTGACAAAGTTGAGTTTTTTCGCATCTTCGAATTTCATAGGATCTTTATCGTATATTCCGTCGACCTTTGTAGCTTTTAGCAGACAATCTGCTCCTATCTCCGCCGCTCGAAGGGAGGCGGCTGTGTCGGTGGAAAAATAGGGGGATCCCGTCCCGGCAGCGAAAATCACAACTCGCCCCTTCTCCAGGTGTCTTAATGCCCGTCTTCGAATGAAAGGCTCTGCAATCTCCTGCATTACAACAGCAGTTTGAACCCTCGTGGGCAAGCCCAGACGCTCCAAATTGTCCTGAAGTGCAAGGGCATTTATAACTGTAGCTAACATGCCCATATAGTCGGCCTGCGGCCTGTCCATCCCCATTGCGACAGCCTGAGTGCCGCGGAGTATGTTTCCGCCGCCCACCACCATCGCAATTTGAACCCCCTGTTGAGCAACTTCCAGTATTTCTTTGCAAATTTTAGAGACGGCATCAAAATCGATACCAAAGGGCTTATCCCCGGCCAACACTTCGCCGGATAACTTTAGCAATACGCGCTTGTATCTAAAATTACCGTCTTCCAAGCTAATCAATCCTCCAGCGTTCGAACTTCATTTTTTAAATTAAAGAGGGGTCAGGAAATCCCAACCCCTCACTATACTCGCCTAACTAATCTTTTATCGCGAATCGGGCGAACCTTCTTACAACAATATTTTCACCCAATTTCGCTATTGCTTCCGTAATGATATCCTTTATCTTTTTATCGGGATCCCTGATCCAAGCCTGTTCGAGCAGACAGGCAGTCTCGTAAAATTTCTGAACGCGCCCCTCGGCTATCTTTTCTACTATGTGCTGAGGCTTACCCTCTTCCAGGGCCTGTTTACGGTAGATCTCCTTTTCTCGCTCCAAATCCTCGGCAGGGACATCCTCGGGCGAGACATACGAAGGCGCCGCAGCAGCTATATGCATCGCTATCTCTTTGCCCAAGGTCTGAAATTCATCGGTCCTGGCGACGAAGTCGGTCTCGCAATTCAGCTCAAGCAAGGTACCAATTTTACCGGTCATGTGTATGTAGCTGAATATAAGCCCCTCGGTGGCAGCCCTTCCCGCTTTTTTCGCTGCCTTGGCAATTCCCTTCTCGCGCAAATAATCTATAGCCTTCTCTACATCTCCATTGCATTCTTCCAGGGCTTTTTTACAATCAAGGACGCCGGCACCTGTGCGCTCCCTTAGCTCTTTGACAAGTGTTGTATCAACAGCCATTTCTTATTCCTCCTTCCAACCTTTTCGCTCTTCGAGCTCCTCTTCGACCAATTCTTCTTCAAATTCTCCGTATACTTCGTGCAACTTTTCCCTGACCTCGATCTCATCCGACGACTCGCCCTCTTCGGAGCCCTCCAGTTCCGCTTCCTTTTGTCCACCCATGCTATCTACGCCCTGACGTCCCTCTATCACAGCATCGGCCATCAATGAAGTAATCAATCTGATAGCACGGATGGCATCGTCATTTCCCGGTATGGGAAAATCGATCAGGGTAGGATCGCAGTTTGTGTCTACTACGGATATTATGGGAATGTAGAGTTTCCTCGCTTCGGCTACGGCAATATATTCCCTACGAGGGTCGATCACGAATAAAGCGTCCGGCAAATCCCTCATATTCCTAATTCCGCCCAGATATTTTTCAAGGCGCTCCTTTTCCTTGCGAAGTTTAATAACTTCTTTCTTAGGATATTTTTGGAATTCTCCCTTTTCTTCCATCTCCTGAAGTTCGATCATGCGCCTTACTCGTTTGGATAAGGTAGAGAAATTGGTCAGAAGTCCACCCAGCCATCTTTGATTGATGTAGAACTGGCCGCAACGTTCCGCTTCCTCTTTAATTGTATCCTGTGCCTGACGTTTGGTGCCCACAAAAAGCACCGTGCCTCCGCCTTTGGAGACCTCTCTGAGAAAATCGTAGGCTCTTTCAATAGCCCTAACGGTCTTTTGCAGATCTATAATGTATATGCCGTTGCGCTCTGCAAAGATGTAGGGCTTCATCTTCGGATCCCATCTTCGAGTCTGATGCCCGAAGTGAACTCCGCATTCCAAAAGTTGCTTCATTGAAACTACTGACAAGCTAATCCCTCCCATGGTTTTGATCTTCCATAGCCTTCGACCGAGCCGGAACCAAAATGGCACCACCGACGTCGTCCAGCTATGTGCTTTATAAGCCACAGGCGAGTATAGCATATAAGGCATTTGGCCTTCAAGCGCCAGATATGTTAAAATACGTACAAGAGGGTATTTTTACGAATGTAGCACAGCAAAGGAGGATTTGTCATGGCAAAAAAGCTAACCGAACACATCGACGACCTTCCGGAGGAACGCAAGGCAATTATAAACAGGCTCCGGAGAATAGAAGGACAGTTACGGGAAATCCAGCGAATGATCATCGAAGAAAAACCGTGCGTGGAGGTATTGACACAATTATCTGCTGCGAGAAACGCGATGCAGCAGGCTTGCGTCGAGATTATAAAGAAGAATATGTACAAGTGTATTAGAGAAAGCGCGAACACAGATAAAAATATCGAGGAATTAGAAAAGCTTGTCAGCGCACTCATAAACTTGGCCCCGTCAACCAATTCCTAACCAGTCAAAGACAAGCGGCCCTCCTACAAAACCCAGCTTATCCATGGCGCCCGATGTTCACTGCTTACCGTTGCTCCCTTCCGGGCCTGGCGGGGTTCGCAGGACACCGCCGCATGGAACTGAATTTTGCGGAGGACCGCAACCTTCCCTGACAAATTATGGCGGAGAGGGTGGGATTTGAACCCACGAAGCGGTTTTTTGCCGCTTACTCGCTCTCCAGGCGAGCGCCTTCGACCCCTCGGCCACCTCTCCACTCGATTCGGACATCGCGATTATATCACATATTCCGTGAACTGTTTATAAAATGGCGGAGAGAGTGGGATTTGAACCCACGAGGCGGCTCATCACCGCCTAGTCGATTTCGAGTCGACCGCCTTCGACCGCTCGGCCATCTCTCCTCCTGTTTCGCAACATCAAGAAAAAATTATCTAATATTTTCTTGCAATCGGCTGCAAGTATGCCGCCTTCTACCTCGCACCGCCACGGGAGCCTTTTGTCTTCAAGTACTCTATACAGCGATCTACAGGCTCCGGCTCTTGGATCTCTAGCGCCAAAAAAGACCTTCTTTATTCTGGCCTGTAAAGCTGCGCCTGCACACATCAAGCATGGCTCCAGGGTCACATATAAATTGCATTTGCTCAAATCTCCCTTGGACAAAATGCCGGCCGCTTCTTTAATAGCCACGATCTCCGCGTGCGCTGTAGGATCACCATCGCGTTCCCTGGTATTATGGCCCCTTGCAACTATTGCGCCATCCAGCTCTATCAAAGCCCCTACGGGAACCTCTCCCTCGTCGAAAGCTCTTTTGGCCTCCTGGAGGGCAATCCTCATAAACTTCTCTTGAATCGATCGATCCCGCATTTGTCAGCCACACTTCCTAACACGAGCATAGCGGCGACGCTATAGAAAGATACCACGACCTTTTTGAATCGTCAACTTCGACGAAAGCGGTCCGGCTGCATATTTGGATTTTAAGGCACGTTGAAAGGGACAGTTCTTTAATCGCAAAACCAATCTCCATATTGCGATGAAACTACATCCCAGAGGTTCAGTTTTTCCAGGATCTGCCGCGGGACAAGCATAGATACCTGAACGACTCCCGGAAGCCGTCCAATCTCGACTTGACCTGTAATGGTACATCTGTTCTTGATCTCCGGTAAGGAAAGGCCGGTTAAAGAGGACATCCTCTCAAGGCCGTTATCGCAAGCTTCGTTCAGGTTCTTGCCGGTACCCACTATCATAATAGGCAACGCTTCGCTTTCCAGTTCAAAGCCATACAAGCTTGCGATCTGTTTTGCTTTGCATAAAACCCTCTCGCTTCGCTTCGAAACGATCGCCGGGAGATCGCATGCTCTAGGCAAAACAATAGGACCCTCCAAGGAAAGTCCCTTTATCACCTTGACTTCCAATACCACTTCAGCCGTTACATCAGTAGTATGGCCAGCAATCTCGCCATCCCCCATCATGGCATGAACATCCCCAACGTATACACCTCCTCCCTTCACCTTAACGGGAGCTATTACGACCGAACCTTCCACAACTTCGTTAATATCCATGTGACCATCGGTGCGCATATTAAGCTGCTCCTCAGTAAGGGCGTACTCGTGTGGAGCACCGACAAGAAAGCTTCCAAAGTCGCCAGCGTTGTGAGATGAAGGCATTGCCACAGCAGGGCATGTGCCAAGATTTCCGACCATTGGACGGAGGGGTGCTATTAGCCCGGGCAGATCGCCCCTTGCCATAATATTTGCAGAATATTGCCTCGACTCGGGTGGCAGGGCGCTGAAATGAGCCGCATCGCAGGCAATTTCTTTTGCCACTTCAGGAGGAACGGTAACCGCAACCTCCCTTTCATCATCCATAAGTATGGTGTATGTATTGCCATAAAGGAAGGGGTGAATAGGAGCTTTACACTTCTTACAGCGTATGGCATCCTCGCCAATTCCCTCTACGTATGTCTCAGGATTTACTGTACCGCAGGAGGGACATTTCTTAGCCACAAAAGGATCGCCAACGAAGTGCCCTTCCTGCGGAACGTCAGTACCCGATGTTGTGGCCAGAGAAAGCACGTTGATCTTTCTCACTTTAATTATTATGGCATCACCGACTTCGGCTCCCTCAACTTCAATGGGACGCGTAACCTCGTGTCCGCTCGGATAATCCGGCGTTATCATAGCACCCCAACAACCAGGGCTAACCCTGGCCACAATTATGCCGCCATCTTTAACAGGTCCTGCAAAGGGTTTGCTAGGATCTAACACCCAAACCATTTCTTTAGTATTAACAATAGCATTCGCCATTTGTCCCGACCTCCTCCTTATTTTTTAATTATTTTATCATCCGAACCTAGTTACAGACAAGCAATAATTTTAGGAATACCTAATCTTTATTCCTCCCTTAACCGCACTCTCGCAAACCTGACAGGCTTCATCGGCAAGAAGGGGGCGAGGGCCCAAAGTACCAAGGATTTTCGCTGAGCAGCGACTTGACAGCCATTATCATTCCGGGAGTACAGAAACCACATTGAACTGCATCGTTTTCAATAAATGCCTGCTGGATGACATCTAACTCTCCGTTTGTTTGCAAACCTTCGACAGTCGTAACCTCGTGCCCGTCGACTTGAAAGGCCAAAACGGTACAGGAAGTTACTGCCTTTCCGTCCAACAAAACCGTACAAGTGCCACATTCTCCTTCGCTGCAACCTTCTTTTACGCTCGTCAGTCCTAAATTTCTCAAAAGGTCGATCAATCGCATCCTTGGGTTTACATCAATGCACTTAATCTTTCCGTTAATCTTGATTTCGATATTCACCATGTACTTCCCCCAAACTCATGTGCATTTTCATTAACTTAGCACGACCGCGTCAATAAAACGTCAAAACTCCTTCTTGGGTTTTCCTATTATCCATACGACCTTTCCGATCACTTTCACCAAACCTGAGATCAAATCTTCTTTATCAAAAAATATGGGGCTGTAAGAAGGATTGGCTGGCCTTAATTCTAAAGAACCGTCGGCCTTGGTGTATATGTATTTCACCGTCCACTCGTTGCCGATCGACACGAGGGCCACATCTCCCTGACCAACTTCGGCATTGGGATTGATGACGACTATAGAGTTATCTGTTATTCCTGCCCCAATCATGCTTTCGCCGGAGATTCTGACGGCAAAGGGGGGGATATCGCCAACAGGTCCCAGGGCATCTTCGGGAACATAAATCATCTCTTCCACGACGGGATATATCCCCGTCTGATCCAGGGCCTTTCCCGCAGCGGTCACCGAGGCCTGATCCAACAATGCCACTTCAGTCACATCTAAAGCCTTTTTTGAAAAACCCTCAAGCCCTGTCAGATAATCTATGCTGGTCTGCAACTCCTTCGCGATTTTAACCAACAAGTTAAGGCTTGGAGTCTTCTCTCCTCTTTCTATTTCGCTGATATGAGACGGGCTGGTCTTTACTCGCCTCGCCAATTCAGTGGCGGTCATTCTCATCTTCTTCCTCAAAGTCCTTATGCGTTCGCCCAACATCTTTCTTTCACCCCCATCCTACATAATACACCTTGTGCGAAAATATATTCTCTTTGAGCGAAAATAGTTCTTAAGACTCATTGATATTTTACCAGTAGCGAATATATTTGTTAATAACTGCCGAATTTGCGGGAGGTCTTCGAGATGATAGCGCTAGTGGATTGCGATAGTTTTTACGCCTCATGCGAAAGGATATTTCGGCCGGACTTAGAGGGCAAACCGGTGGTCGTCCTGTCCAATAACGACGGATGTGTAATAGCCAGATCGCGAGAAGCCAAAGCCTTAGGGATACCCATGGGCGTGCCGTACTTTAAAGTCAGAGAAACGATCTCAAAAAACGACGTGGCGGTCTTTAGCTCAAACTATGCCCTTTACCAAGACATTTCAAGCAGAGTCCTGGAGACGATACGGCATTTTTGTCCCGAAGCAGAGCCCTACTCCATCGACGAAAGTTTCTTAGTGCTCGACTCTTTAAAATCGAGCGATGAGATCGCCTTTGCCAAAAGGCTGCGCCGCTCGATAAAAAGATTTGTAGGAATACCCGTATCCATTGGCATCGGCCAGACAAAGACATTAGCGAAAATCGCCACCATGTTGGCGAAAGAGGCCAAGGAAGGCGTATATGATATCGCCGCACAAAAAGACCCCGACTCGGTTTTGGCAGGCATAGATGTGAAAGACGTATGGGGAATAGGGGGTCGCCAGTCCAAAAAGCTGCGGGCGATTCGTATACGCACAGCCTGCGACCTGAAATACGCCGAAGAAGGATGGATAAAAAAGCACCTATCCATCGTTGGCTTAAAAACGGTATATGAGCTCCGCGGGTTGAGATGTTTCGGTTTTCGGGAAGTTCCGGACAACAGAAAGAGTATCTGCGTTTCAAGGTCGCTGGGGGTCTATTTGACAAGTTACGACGAACTCAGTCAGGCCGTGGCCTTTTATGCATCCTTGGCCTCGGAAAAACTGAGAGCGCAAAGGTCGCTAACCGATACCGTCACAACCTACATAGCCACGAGCTTTCATACCGACGACTTCTATTGGGGCACCAGGACAATACGCCTTGAGACTCCAAAAAACGACACTCCATCGCTTGTCAAGACAGCCTTAGAAGGGCTTAAACTAGCTTATATAGAGGGAAAGAAATACAAAAGGGTGGGTGTTCTGTTTACCGAGATTACTCCTTACGAGGTGCAACAGAGGGGACTTTTTTGTGACACAGGTCAGTCCGTCAAATTAAACGCCTTAATGCATATCATCGACAAAATAAATTTTGAAGCCAACAAACCCATGATCTGGCTCGCCGCCGGAGGCAAGCCGAACAGCCAAAAGTGGGTAGCCAGCGCTTCCATGCGCTCACCTCGCTACACATCTTACTGGGACGAAATCCCCTTGGTAAAGGTATGACGGAGGTATCTAAATGCGACGTTTCAATACCACCACGGGCTTTCCCACGCCCGCCGCAGAAAAGGCCCACTCCTTGGATTTAAACGAATTGGTCATACACAACCGCCCATCAACATATTTCTTACGCGCTTCGGGCGACCGCCCCGAATTGGGCATAGCAAAAGGCGACGTGTTAATTGTAGATCGTTCCTTAAACCCCAGGGAGGGGGATATCGCCATAGTCGTAGAGGATAACGAACTTCATCTGAAGGAAGTTACCCCTCTAGCCATACGATCGTGGACTAATGCAAACCTACAAGACACTCCGACGCTAGAAGAGTTTTTCGGCATTGTAACGTGGATAATGCACGAAACCAGAAGCAAAAGATAGAGTTTCCTATCGTACGACGAGCGTCCTCAGCCTATTGATGGCAGCGCAAATTTCTTCGGGCCTTGGCCTTGCGTAGTCCGCCGACGGCCTTGCGAAGGGTGATGCGACTTCCAACCCCTCGGCGTCAATGCGTTCTTCCAAGGCTTTAACAATTTCATGTACAGAACGTTTCCCGTCGATAATGCCATTTCTTACTGCATAAAGAAGTAAGCCGCCTATAGCCCTGGTTTGGCTTTCCTCGGCAATTTGTTCGACGTAAGTTAAATCGATGGTAGTCCTGCCGAATTGTATGCGATCTTTTCCTCTGGAGCGAACCGTCACTTTCTTGCCGATCATGGGATTAAAGCTTTCGGGCAGAGGTATGCGAGCGTTGGATAATTTTGGAAGCTCGGACTCCGCGGGAACCCTTTGGCTTGGCAATTCGCCGGCAATCTCACGCGCCTTTGAAGTGACGTCTTGAGGCCGGTAGTGATCCATCAAAACGACGCGGTCCGCGATGTCGAAATAATCTCCCGATCCTCCCATTACCAAAACCGTCGAAACCCCGAGAATCTCGAAAAGCTGACGAGCCCGATCGATGAAGGGCGTGATCGGCTCTCTGTTTGCTGCGACCAGCCGTTGCATTCTGGCATCGCGTATCATGAAATTAGTAGCCGATGTATCTTCGTCGAGCAGCAGAAGCTTCGCCCCTGCCTCGATGGCCTCGATTATATTGGCGGCCTGCGACGTACTGCCGCTGGCATTGTCGGTCCTGAAGCGAAGAGTATCCTTACCAAAGGGCAAATTACTTATAAAGGGAGGAATGTCAACGCATTCTACCCTGCGCCCGTCCTCCGCCCTTATTTTGACAGCTGAACGCAATGTTACGACATACTCCCTTCCGTCGTCGGGAATATGGTCGTAGACGGAACGCTCAATGGCCGAAAGAAGGGTGGACTTGCCGTGAAAACCACCGCCCACAATTAAAGTTATACCTCTAGGTATTCCCATTCCCCTTATTTTGCCGGCGTTAGGGGCGTTAAGTTCCACTTCCATAGAGGGAGGACTTTCAAAAAGCACAGCCTCGTCTTTTTTCAGAGGTCTTTGATCGACTCCGCTTCGCCTCGGAAGCAAAGAGCCATTAGCTATAAAGGCGACGAGACCTCTTTCTTCCAGCTGCGACCTTAGCGCATTCTGATCTTCCACTACACAAACATGTCGCCAGATATCGCTTTTCGAAAGCACCTCGATAAAAAGAGATGACTCGGCAATCTCAGGAAGATCCTCAAAAAACATCTCCATTGCTTCATCTCCGGCTATTCGTCTTCCCCTTGCCGGAAGACCGATAAACAACCTGGCTTCAATGCGGTCCTGAAAGATCCGCATACAAGTCCTTTCGATGACCTCCTGTTTAGGAACATCTATGGCTATCAAGCCGCTCTTACCCGATCCGCGACGCTTGCCATTAGCTTTTTCAATGGCTTTGTCAACTGAACGGGCTAAAAAGTCCTCAAGGGCTATACGTCTGATCTTATTCGAAAACAACTCCTCTCGGAAACCTGCCGATTTTAAAGGTATGGACAAAGCAACCTGCGACGGCGGAGCAAAGGGATCTCCCTGTATGTACTGAAAGCAGAGCGAATAACGAGGGAAACGAAAGGTCTTACCCTGAAGCTCCTTGTATGCTTTATAACCTCTGCCATCTATTTGAGATAAAATGCGCTTTAACTTTTCCATTCCGCAAACACTCCAATACAGACAAGACTGATTTTTCAAGGCGTTTACCAGAATAGCAAAAAAGGATGGAAAATGGCAATTGTGACGCAATCATCCTATATCGCAATGAATAATTGATATTGCACTAGACTTACGAAGGGTGCGACTTTGTATTTCGATATACCAACAAATTTGCCCCCAAGCCATTTGTCTTGGGGGCATCTATAATTAAAGATTGCGCCACGTGTCAAAATTAATATTTGGCGCGCCGGAGAGGATTTGAACCCCCAACCTTCGGATCCGTAGTCCGATGCTCTATCCAGTTGAGCTACCGGCGCACCGCAGAAAAACTATGGCGGTGGGAGAGGGATTCGAACCCTCGAGGGCGGTTTTAGCCACCCTACTCGCTTAGCAGGCGAGTGCCTTCAGCCACTCGGCCATCCCACCCTGCATAGACATTCTAGAAATTAACCAGCTTTATGTCAATCCCGATCTTCCTCAAAAATTGACAAAGAAGGCAACCATCCTGACAATCTCTTTTGAAGAGATTCCTTTTGTGATTTAGGTTTCAATTAATCCAAGAATATAGAAAACAATATTGGCAAAATTACGAGAATGCTCACCAATCGTACTGTATGCATGAGACTCACTATCAATGGATCTGCTCCCATCTCTTCCGCTATCGCTCCCATTTGCGTGAGGCCTGCAGGTGCAGCGGATAACAAACAAGTCACCAGGTTCCAGTTTGTGAACTTCTTCAGTAAAAAACCTAAAACCAATGCACTTACTATCATGGCCGAACTTAGTAATAAAATAGGAAAGAACATAGAAAAAAACTGATAAAAAGTATCCCTTGTGAAATACATACCAATTGTAATTCCTACACCGATCTGAGCAATGGATCGAATGAATTTCGGAGGATGCCACATGGAGACTCCAAAGGCGCAAAAAAGGCCAACAAAGACCATGGAACCTAGAAGCGCACCAGCAGGTAAATTGCTAATCGTGCCTATCCACCCCCCTAATATAGCAAGGCCAATAAAAATAAAATATTCTCTTTGTTTAGACTTATTTAAAATCTCACTATCAATTGACTTCTCTTCACCTGAAAACGATCGACATGGCTGAGAGCTCTGGTCAGAATATTTTGAGCTCAATAGAGGTATGACAAACATAGAAGCGACTAGCCGAAAAACTTGCAATATAGTGACGTTTGCAACATCCATATTAAGTGAGAGAGCAAAGAGTGCCATCTCTGCAACACCTCCAGTGGTGGAGCCTAAAAGTGCTGTTGAAAGAGGAAGATCGGTTAAAGTATAAAGGAGAAATGCACATACCAAAGATGTGCTCAACATCCAAAAAGATTGAAGGATAGATGGCCAGGCTAAATTACCCAGCAATTTAGCGCAATTTCTATCGAACCGAAGTCCTATAAAAGATCCAATTGTTATCTTGCTTAAAAATGAAACGACATTGGTAGGAAAGGAAATATTTACATCAAGCGACCATAACAAAGCGGTGCTTAAGAGAGGTCCCAATACGAAAGGAGCTGGTAAGCGAAACTGTGATGCACACCACGCCACACATCCGCCAGTTCCAAAGAGAAAAAACAACCCAAACAGGTGAGATAACAACATAACTACACCTCTTTTTGGTCGGGAATTATATCGTAGAGGCAATGTAAGCAACGATATCCCATCTTTTAGATAGCGGGGAAATTATCGATATTTAATGATAATTTTCCCGCTATCCATGAACTGTGGTTCGTCAAAAGAATAAAAAATAAAAATTACAAAATCGTATATATTATATTATCAACAAGAAATGTTTCTAAATAAGATATATCGTAGCCAGTTTTTTATACACATCAATCTTTAACAATAAACAATCCTATAAACAGACTTGAGTGCTTTTTAGGCAATCCCTTGCACTTTTTGGACTGTTTTATTGATCAAAGCAATATCAATCATGTGCGTTTACTACATATTTTCACACACAGTTTCGGCAAATTTAGAGCACGAGACCTCAGAAGCTCCTTTCATTAACCTTGCCAGATCGTATGTAACAGTTTTAGATTGTATTGTCCTTTCTATGCCCCTAACTATAAAAGCAGCTGCTTCCCCCCACCCTATGTGCTCAAGCATCATGACAGAGGAAAGAATTAATGAAGTCGGGTTTACTTTATCCATGCCTGCATATTTTGGAGCTGTACCGTGAGTGGCTTCAAACACAGCCGCCTCGTCGCCAACATTAGCTCCCGGCGCCATGCCTAAACCCCCAACCGTAGCAGCAATCGCATCCGAGAGATAGTCTCCATTTAAATTTGGAGTAACTACTACATCGTATTCTTCCGGCCTGAGCAATATTTGCTGGAACATGGCATCGGCTATTCTGTCTTTTACAATCACCTTTTTGCTAGAAGAAAACCCTGTTCCCTTGCTGGTTAAATCTTCTTCTGTAATAGTTTGATCAAAAAATTCTTCTTTTGCCACCTCGTAACAACAAGCTCTAAATAGCCCTTCAGTGTATTTCATGATGTTTCCCTTATGAACTATCGTTACGCTCGATCTGCCTCGTTCGATGGCATACTGCAACGCTTTTCTCATAATGCGCTTAGACCCAAAAACTGATATTGGCTTAAGGCCAAGACCTACATCTTCTCGCAGTGAAATGCCAAATTCATTCGTTAAAAAGTTTCTGATCTTGGCGCACTCTACGCTTCCAGCCTGCCATTCAATACCGGCATAGACATCTTCCATATTTTCTCTGAATACTACCATGTTGATTTTCCAGGGTTCTTTTAAAGGTGACGGCACTCCGTCGAAATAACGAACCGGCCGAATGCAAGCATACAACTCGAGTGCTTGCCTAAGCCTTACATTGATGCTTCGAATACCACCGCCGACAGGTGTCATCAAAGGTCCTTTTATCGCAACTTTGAAGTATTTAATAGCCTCAAGGGTATCGTCAATAAGCCAGTTGCCAAACAATCGATTGCATTTCTCGCCTGCATATATCTCCCAAAAGTGAAGCTTTTTATTGCTTCCATATGCCTTGTAAACGGCATTTTCCGCAACAATTTTCATTGCCCGTGTTATATCGGGGCCAATTCCATCGCCTTCTATAAAGGGAATTACAGGATCATTCGGTACGATTAGTTTACCTTCATCTGTCATCGTAATGGGGGAACCAAGAGAAGGCGCATCTATATTTGTAAGTTTAAGCCCGGGAAAATTTGACATTTAAGTTACCTCCTAATTAGTAGAAGTGTTCAATTTAATCCAATTAAGCTTACCACCTGCTTTAACGACATCTAAATCATCGCCACTTAAAGGACATTTAACAGGAATTTCCATGTTTTTCGTTAGATTCCTCAAAACCGCCTGAGATTCGACATTAAGTTGACTGATATCGAAGACAAGTCGATCATCCCGATCTATCTTCTCGTAGTCCTCTATATTGGCAAAAATCAATGGCAATATACCGAAGTTAACAAGATTTGCCAAATGGATACGAGCAAAGCTTTTGGCTATAACGGCCTTAACACCTAAATACCTTGGCGCTAAAGCGGCATGCTCCCTGCTTGATCCTTGACCATAATTCATCCCTGCTACGATGAATCCGCCTTTAAGCTCCTTGGCCCTTTTTGAAAAATCTGGATCCACTACTTCAAAGACATGCTCTGCAATGGCGGGAATATTAGAACGCAACGGCAAAAATTTGGCTCCTGCAGGCATTATGTGGTCCGTTGTAATGTCGTCTCCTACCTTTATCAAGACCTGGCCATCAAGCTTATTGGACATGGGTTCCATTTCAGGCAACGGCTTTATATTGGGCCCTCTTCGAACAGTAACTCTCTCCGGTTCAGGCGATGGAGCTATGAACATTCCTTCATCGATTATGAGATTTGAGGGCATTTCAAAATGATATGGCTCTATGCAAATTCCCCTCGGGTCAGTAATTACTCCTGTAATACAAGCTGCTGCTGCGACTTCGGGACTGGCAAGATATACCTTTCCGCTCGCATGCCCGCATCTTCCGTAAAAGTTACGATTTATTGTTCTCACAGAAACGCCGTCTGTAGGAGGCGCAAACCCCATGCCTACACATGCTCCGCAACTTGCTTCCAAAATCCTCACGCCCGCTGCAATTAGGTCCTCGATAGCTCCTTCAGCACCCGCCTGCAACAAAATCTGTTTGCTTCCCGGAGAAAGCCCAACATCGACATTGGGATGTATCCTCCTGCCTTTAAGCATATGCGCTATGGTTAAAATATCGCGCAGTGAGGAGTTTGTACATGAACCGAACATTACCTGATCTACGCGAGTGCCTGCAACCTCCTTAACTGACACTACATTATCAGGTAAAAAGGGTTTTGCAACCATCGGTTCTAATGAAGACAAGTCTATATCAATTTCTTCATCATAGACAGCATCATCATCTGGATACAAAGGTACCCAATATCGCTCTCTGCCTTGAGCTCTTAGCCATTCCCGTGTTATGTCATCACTTTGAAATATAGAGGTAGTAGCACCTGTTTCGGCTCCCATATTAGTTATAGTTGCTCTTTCGCTCACGCTTAAGGATTTAACGCCAGGACCACAGTATTCGAGGACTTTTCCCACTCCGCCCTTAACCGAAATACGCCGCAATACCTCTAATATCACATCCTTTGCCGAAACGAAAGGAGAAAGTTTGCCCGTAAGATGTACTTTGACGATCTTAGGCATTATCAGGGTAAAAGGCATGCCGGCCATAGCCAATGCTACATCTAAACCTCCGGCACCAATGGCAAGCATCCCAATACCACCCGCTGTAGGGGTATGAGAGTCACTGCCAAGGAGCGTCTTTCCAGGAACTGCAAAACGCTCAAGATGAACATGGTGGCATATCCCATTTCCAGGCCTTGAAAACACCAGCCCGTATTTAGCGGCCATATCCTGCAAAAACCTATGGTCATCAGGATTTTTAAAATCCTCTTGAATCATGTTATGATCAACATAAGCTACGGACAGCTCCGTTTTAACACTTCTAACTCCTGTGGCTTCAAGTTCTAACATGGCCATAGTGCCTGTGGCGTCCTGAATCAACGTCTGATCTATCTTAATGGCCACAGAAGCTCCCTTCGTCATATTTCCTTTAATCAAATGATTCTTTATTATTTTTTCTGTTAATGTTAAACCCATAATATAATAATACCTCCTAAGTTTTTAGTTATCCTCTATTTGCTAACCTGATTTTTTTAACAAAGGGCCAAATGACCGAAAGAACAGTCAATGTAATTAAGACGATGCATATTGATGATCTGAAAAAGATACCGAGACTGCCATCAGAAAGCATTAACGATTGACGAAAGGAATTTTCCATTGAAGAACCCAATACTACGGCAAGAATCATTGGCGCAAGTGGAACTTTATATCTCCTCATAAAATACCCGACGAAACCAAAAATGAGCAAAAGATAAAAATCTACCACTGAAAAATTTATGGTGTACACTCCAAAAAATGCAATAGCGACGATTAGAGGATAAAGTAAACGTCCTGGAATAGACAGTACTCTGACTAGCAATCCTGCCAGGGGCAAATTTATAATGATGCAAATGATATCACCGATAAATAAACTAGCGATTACACCCCAGGCAATTTCGGGATGCTGTTCAAAGAGTAGCGGTCCTGGCTGCAGCCCATAGATCATAAGAGCCCCCAGCATTACTGCCGTTGTTCCTGACCCCGGGACCCCTAAAGTCAGCATTGGAATCATGGCTCCGATGGAAGCAGCATTATTGGCCGCTTCTGGCGCTGCTAGACCTTCGGGAATACCCGTTCCGAAACTGTCAGGATCTTTAGAAAGGCGTTTTTCGTTGCTATAGGCCATCATAGCAGCGATCGTGCCACCCGCTCCAGGAAGAACCCCTATGACAAATCCGATGGGAGATTCACGAAGAATTGGCATTAAACACCTTCGCCACTCCTCCATTGTGATCCATATTCGACCAAATGCCTTTTTTAGGGCAAAAACACCAGTTTCCCTTATTGTTTCGAAATTTTTGAATACCTCTCCAATTCCATATAACCCCACTATAACCACAACGAAATCGATACCGGTTTGAAGTTCAGCTACACCAAATGTAAAACGCAATACGCCTGATTGTAGATCTATACCAACGGTCGTTACCATTAGACCAAACAGAAGGGACATAAACCCCTTTATGGGGCTCTCTTGCGAAAGAGAAGCTGTTGCAGCCAGTGCAAACACCATCAACGTAAAGTACTCGGGAGGACCAAAACGTAAGGCAAATCTGGCAACAGGCATTGCCAATACCAGGAAGATAACTGCTGCAATGAGTCCCCCAATAAAAGATGCAATAGCAGAAATTGCCAAAGCTGACTCTGCCTTTCCCTTAAGCGTCATTGGGTATCCATCAAAACAAGAAGCTACTGCAGCACCATCGCCAGGAACGTTTAAAAGTATTGCACTCCTGGAACCACCAAACATTGCTCCATAATATATAGCGGCCATTGTTATCAATGCAGTTTCGGGCCTCATAGTAAACGTAAGAGGAAGCAAGAGCGCCACGCCCGTTGCTGGACCTACTCCAGGCATCATTCCTAGTATTGTTCCCAGGACACATCCTACTGTCATAAATATTATGTTTATAGGCTGAATAACAATCGTTAATCCGTATATTAAATTACTTAATGTTTCCATTTATCCTCAACTCCTATCACGGCAACGATATATATAGTATTTTCTCGAAACAATACCATATTCCTAAAGTTAAACCAATTGTAATTATAATATTTGTTATTAAACCCTTTTTTCCATTAATGATAATTAATAATGCTCCTATAAAGAAAATAGTAGAGGGAATGAAGCCTATCTTGTTGAATATAAAAGCATAAATAAACCCTATAGCCATAGTTCCTAAAACATAAAACCATGGAACTGAAGTTAATATTTTTTCTTCTCGTCTTTTTTTCCTAATACCTGTATATAGAAGAATTGCACTGCATAAAATCATCAAAATTCCCAAAGATATCGGGAAATATATTGGAGCCCAAGGATTTCCTATAAAAGCCTTGGGAAGAGCCAAGCTTTGAACAAAATAGGAAATGCCCAAGGCTAGTCCTGCAATTCCAACAATTACGTCAGACTTCATATAAATACCCCCCTATATGTAAGAGGTAGCCCAAATAATATAGGCTACCTCTTTTTTAGATATTTATTCCCCTTTGTAAAATCCTATCGCTTGCAATACTTCCTTGTACTGCTCGTTTGTATGATCAAGGAACATCCTAAATTGATCGGAGGGCAAAAAGCTCTTATCCCATCCATTTGTTCTACATATTTCGTCCCACAACTGTGTTTTCTCCATTTGAGACAGCTTATCCTCAAGGTACTTAACGGCATATTCCGGCATATCGGGAGGGCCAAACAAACCACGCCAGTTGATAAACTCTGCATCTATTCCGGACTGACGTAAGGTGGGCACATTGGCAAAGGGCCCATCTTTATAAGGTTCAGGTCTTGTTACGGCAAGGACTTTAATATCTCCTGACATCATAGGACCTTGAGTTTCTGCCAACCCGGTACTTAGTAAATCAATATGACCCCCAAGCAACGCCGCTAAATGTTGCCCCTCTTGAAAAGCAATGTACGGGATATCCGCCAAATTGCTTATACCTGCAGCTTTGGCAGCTATAAGAAACTGCACATGATCCATAGATCCAGGAGAAGATAGACCTCCAATTTTAACGCTCTTCGGATCTTTTTTTAAGGCTTCCATTACCTCCGATATCGAATTGTATTTGGAATTTTTCGGAACGGCAAAAGCACCATAGTCACTTATTAGCCTCGCAATTGGGGCAGTATTTTTATATGAAAGTTTTGTTTGCCCTGTCAGATTAATTAACAACAGCGGCGGAGAATATACTGCTACTGTATGCGGGTCACTTTTGCGTTGTTGCAAATATGCGAGGGCTACCCCTCCGCCTCCGCCTGGCTTATTAACCACGGGCATGGGGACAGATACAAGCCCTTCTTCTTGCAACACCCTTGCCACCATCCTTATTGTCGTGTCCCAACCTCCACCAGGACCTGCCGGTGCGATGAACTCAAAAGGCTTGGAAGGATAATTATCCTGAGCTACAGCCATACCTCCAAACAGAAAAAGCAAAACCAAAAAACCCGCTATTAGACCACCTCTTACCTTCATTTTCCTTACCTCCCCTTATATTGAATAATTATTTGGATTGCCTTACATGGCAAACATTTATTTTATAAGGGTATTTCTATATCAAATAAGGGTACATATTGTTGCGCACCATGCATATCAATCTCGCCGACAGATCCTTGCGGACGCATGCGTGGTATCGTAAATTTGAATGCGTTTGCAGCATCGAAAAAAACAAAATTCAATATTTTTTCCGGCTCTATTCCATATAGCTTTGCAACCAACTCACGATTTATTGCGCCGCAGGATTTTACCTTTTCGTAGTCTTCCTTGGTTTTAAATATGACATCAAAGGTAAGCTCAAAAGGGCCAGCATTTTTGCTTCTTATAACTTTCGCTATATCCTTTAGTTTTACCATTTTTTTATCCATAACTACACCTCCATTATATTAACAGGGAAAAGATTTACAGGATCATCAATCTCCATAAGATGATAAACGTTAAATGCACACACTTCTCCTAAGGGAATCTCAAGAGGCGTGAATGGAAGTGCTATGTTACCCGCCGTACCTATGCGTCCTTCATAAGGACAATGCAAAAGTTCCGTCCGAGCACGTGAGCAAATCGCAGTTGCTAGCTCTTGCGTTGATGCTGCAACCTCAAGAATTATGCACAATTCGAGGGGCATAAAATTTTTAATAGGTTCAAGTTCTGCCATAACCCCATTTTTGCCATATACATGGTATATCATTTGATATTGATCCTCGGGTATATCTTTGAAGTAATCCTTAACATCCTCCGTCACTCGAGCCAACACATCATCGATATGATCTATAAAAATAGGGTCTCTTGCACCTGCTATAAATATAGAGCGGAACCCTACCTTCTTTGCTCCTTCAAGTTTTACAGTGTACTTATCCGAAGGATTGAATTTACTGCCAGAAATTTTAACCCTTCTGTCATCAATTTGTTCAAAACTGGTATTAGATAAATCCAAGATACCACCAGGACCAGGTAATAAGTAAGGGTGAGATTTTTCGTATAATGTATGCGCTGCTACCGACCATGTGGTACAACGTTCATCGAGGCTTCCAGGCTCAAGAATAAAGTGATCATCCCTTATGGTACCGAACATCACTTTTCCTGCGGGTTCTGCACAGAGAGCCCCGCACTCCATTATCTTACCCATATGCCAGGCAAGTCCTGGATCAAAACCCTCCTTTATTGGTAGCGCCGCTATGGTAACAGGATCATAAGACCTTCCGGCTATTACAATATCTATATCATTCTCTTTTAAGACCTTAACAATTGGCTCGACGCCCATTTGAGCAACTATGGTAGTGGCTAAATCCACTTCTTTTTCAGATAGATGTTCGACAGGTCCACAGGGTGCTATCTGCCCTTTTTTCAACTTTTCTTTAATTATGGACTTATCAATCTCGCTATATATTGTTGCAATCTTAAAATGATATCCCTTCTCTCTAGATATTTTTTTTATAATATTTATAAAAGTGTCGACTTGAGCGTTGGTCCCAGCCCCACCTGCAGAACTAATTAATAGGGGGATCTTTTTCTCTGCGATAGCTTCTAGTAATAACGATATATCTTTCGTGTAAGCCTCTTTGGAACATGTCATAACACCCATAGCCAGTTTATGTGGACCACTATCAGTAGAACCAGAATCGACAGCTATTACGTGAGGGTCCATTGATAATGCTCGTTTGAACCACTTAATTGGAAAACCATAACCCAACATTCCGTTTGGCGTAAGAATGCGAAGCTCTTTCACTGTCACTTCACCACCTATTTATTGATTTCTGATTTATCGCAAAGACCTTCTTCTCTTAAAAATGCCTCTAGGGCACCTGTTAAGTGTTTTTTGACTGCCATTTCGGCACGTATTGGATCACGTTCAATAACCGCTTGTAATATTTCTTCATGGTCATTGAGAGCAACTATTTGCCTTTCTCGCTTTGCCATGGATATAGTTCTAAATTGTTCCAAATATTCCATATAAACTCTGACAAGTTTAATTAATCTGGGCATCCTACAAGATCTGACCAATATATCGTTAAACTCCTGACAAACAGAGAATAATTTATCAGCTTGCGATGATTCAGTATAATTTCTCATTAGATCTACTAACTGTTTTAATCGATTAATTTCGGCAGGGGCAATTTTCTCTACTGCTTTAGAAACGGCTAGAGATTCGAGTGAGATTCGAATAGCGTAAATTTCCTCCACATCTTCTTTGGTTATTCCTTTTACAAACAAACCCTTCCGCGGCACTCTTTTTAAAAGTCCTTCTGCTTCAAGAACTCGCAATGCCTCGCGAACCGGAGTACGACTCACATTAAGCATTTGAGCAAGATCCGACTCTACTATACGATCACCAGACACTAGGGTTCTGTTTAAAATTGCCTCTCTGAGACGCTCAAGCACTAGATCTCTAGCAGGTCTGAAGTCATCATAAGGTATGGGTTCAATCAATTTTTGTTCGCTCATCATACTCTGCCTCCGTATGAAATCAATTACATCATTTTTGGATACTCGCATCCTGAATACAAGGATACAATTTATATGCTATTTGTCAAGTATCTATTTTGATACTCGAATAATTTCTTATAAGTGTTAAAATAAATTTAATTCATTTTATCTGATAAGCGAGGTGGCAATCTTGAAGAGCTTAGGAGAGATGCTTATAAGAAAGGAACCTTTCAGCGAGATTGTCATGGGAGATACTGCAATTGTAAGGGCTATGATAGAGGCAGGGGTAAGGGTTGCAACGTCCTATCCGGGTTCTCCCACTCCTGAAATCGCCGAGGCAATAGCCTCCATACCCTTTGATCAGCGCCCTTTCTACTTCGAATTTTCGACGAACGAAAAGGTAGCGCTTGAGGTAGCCTTCGGAGCCAGTATAAACGGTCATTTATCATGTCCATTCTTTAAGAGTGTGGGCCTAAACGTCGCAGCCGACTCCTTCGTTCAGCTTTCCATGATGGATCTTTTGGGCGGCATGGTGATAGTGCTGGGAGATGACCCCGGAGCCAACTCTTCTCAAAACGAGCAGGACAACAGACATCTTGCTCGCCTGGCTTATGTCCCCGTCTTTGAGCCCGCCACCCCAAAGGAAGCATATGAAATGTTCTTGGAGGCAGCCGATCTGGCTAAGAAACACCACATGCCGATTATCGTAAGGCTTACTACTCACGTCTGCCACGCAAAGGAAAAAGTTGGTTTTGGCCACTGGGAGCCCCGGCCTTTGGACAAAACGTCACGTTTCGATCCTAAAACTAGCTGTTATATTCCCCTGACCGCGGCGACTGTATACCCCATGAAGCGAAGAGCTCTCCAAAACATAGATGCCGTCAAAAAATATGCCGAAGACTCGCCCTTCAACACTACCGTAGATAACAGCAATAAAGAAAGGGGTATTATAACGATAGGCCTGCCCTTTTTATCGCTAATGGACACACTTCAGTTTGCCGATAGCAAACCAGATGTTTTAAAACTTGGCATAGTATATCCTCTGCCGGAAAAAACCATTGTCGATTTCATGTCCTCCCATGAGGAAGTAAAAATACTTGAAGAACTGGATAATTTCATAGAACTTGAGATCAAAAGCCTTGCCTTCGATCATGGACTGAAGACGAAAATTTTAGGCAAAAAGGACGCAGAAGATTGGATCGGTGAATATGTACCCGAAAAGGTCTATCAGGTAATGAAAAAAACATGGAATGACCTGCTTCCGGAGACGGACTTTTCTCCCAAAGGCGTTTTGCCTTCGCCGAGGCCTCCTCAGCTTTGCCCCGGATGCGGACACAGATCCGCCTTTTACGCGGTAAAACGGGCTTTAAAGGGCACCGACATAACTGTTGCCGACATAGGTTGTCACACTTTGGGTTACCTTGAGCCTCACGAAATGGGGCAAGTCCTCTTGTGTATGGGACATTCTACGGGCACGGGATCGGGCCTTTCTTTGTTCAACGACGAACGGAAGGTAGTGGCTTTTATAGGCGACTCAACCCTTTTTCATGCCGGATTACCAGGCATTATCAACGCAGTCTTCAACCGCCACAATCTGACGCTCGTAATAATGGAAAACGGCACGACGGCAATGACGGGTCATCAGGATCATCCCGGATCGGGAAAGAACTTCAACGGCCCAACAGACGCAATATCTATAAAGAAAATGCTTGAAGGACTTGGCGTCAACTCCGTCAGAGTTGTCAATGCTTACTCGCAGGAAAAACTCACCGAAGCCATCAAGGAAGCAGTTAACGAAGAGGGCTTTTCCGTCGTCATAGCTACCCATCCTTGCATGCTTAAATTTACCAGAGAACAACGCAGGAAGGGCAAAGGTGTGGAAAGACAGGTATCGGTTGACAAGGAAAAATGCGAACACATATATGAGTGCCTTAAGGTCTTTGCCTGCCCTACTTTTCAGCTCATGGACGACGGATCCGTAATAACTTCCAAAGAGCTGTGTATAGGAGACGGCTCTTGTATTCAAACCTGCCCTGTCTGGGCAATAGGTTATCAGGATAAATAAGGCTTCCCGAAGGAACGGAGGGGTTAAGATGAAGCTAGATATTTTCGTGATCGGCGTTGGCGGCCAGGGAATAGGATTGCTTAGCGAAACCATTATACGCGCCGCAGATCATGCTGGCCTGACCGTAAAAGGAGTCGACACTCACGGATTAGCCCAACGCGGCGGAATGGTAACTTCTCACATTAGAATAGGAGAGGATGCATTTTCTCCTTTGATAATGCCGGGGCTAGCCGATATGGTCTTGGCCCTTGAAATTCACGAAGCCTTAAGAGGGCTGAACACATATCTCAGAGATAAAGGTACCTTAGTTTATTACAGCGTATCACTGCAACCTCTGAACGTACGGCTTGGCAAAGAAAAATCCGTTACTATTGACGATATAAGCAGGGAATGCAAGATGCGATCTGTCAAAGAATACGCCGTTTCAAGGGAAGTGCCCGACCCTCGAATGCAAAACATAGCTATACTCGGAACCTTGGCAAGGGAAAGGCTGATAGATTCGGTCGAACCAAGACACTACGAAATGGCCTTAGAGGACCTGTTGTCCGGGAAGGTTCTCGAATTGAACTTAAACCTTTTTCGTTCAATTTTAGCAGATTAATTCTTCTTATCATTTAACTAACTAACTTCCTATAATAATAGCAGAGAGGACAACCTTTATTAAAGAAAGTCCTCTCTGCTATTTTCAAAAAGATCAGTTTCAGTTTTCAAAGATTATATTATTGCTGCTGAGCCTCTTCCTTGGCATCGGTCTCTGTCTGCTCCGCCGTTTGACTTGTTGCCTGATTTTCGGATTGGCCTTCTTCAACGACCTCTACTCCAACATCGCTGCCTTGGCCACCCTCTTCTTCCGCCGAAGGTTGTGCAGGTTCTTCGACCTTTGGCGCCTCAAATACGGAAGAGTCGACTATTTCAACGTTAGCCCTATCTACCAAACCCTGCAAATACTCCTGACGTTGCGCTTGGGCTTTCTGTTGGCTTAAAGCAAGTTTAATATTTTCTTTAACCTCATCATATGGGATCTTTTCCTGTTTTTGGTATCCTTTGACCAAATAGATACCAAACTGCTCCTCATCAAGCTGGATTGGTTGGCTAAGCTCGCCTTCTTTTAGCTCCTTCAGGGGTAGCAACTCTTCCTGGGCTTCCAAAGTCGTCATTGGCAACAGTAAAGGCTTATCGTAGGAAGTGCTGTGCAAAGCTTTATCGCCATACTGACTCATTACATCATCCCATGTCTGTCCACTCGCAAGGGCATCCCTGACTTCTTGAGCTGTTTTTTCGTCAGAAAAAACAGCAAAGTTCACCCACAGTCCTTCGGGGCGCACGAAGTAGTCGTTGCCTCTAGCCTCATAAAACTCCTGCATTTCTTCCTCGGTAACCGTATCGTCCGTTTTCACCGCCGTCTGCAATAGCTTCTGCTGAGCCAGCTGCCTTCTTAGTTCTTTTTTAAGATCTTCCTCTTTGATGTTATATGCGCTTAAATAATCCTGGTAGGCTTCCTTTGTCGGGAACTGGGAAATTATCCTATCCATGGCCACGTTTATCTCATCATCTGTGACTTCGATCTTGTTATCCTTGACTTCCTTATCCAACTCCATATCTAAGACTATTTGGTCCAAAACGTGTTTTCTCAAAATATAATACTGACTCTGAGGTAAGTTGCTTATCCCCATCTGGTCCATTAATTGCCTGACACCCATATCTATCTGAGAAAGCATGATGTTGGTTCCATTGGCTTTGGCCACCACTTTATCCTTCTCCGTAGTGGCGGAAGAACCTTCTCTTCTGGAGTAAATGCCATACCCTGCAAATATGGAAATAACGAATGCTACTGCGACTGCGATCATGATTACCTTAGTTCTCGTTCGAAGCGCCTTTAAAATCATTACAACCTTCCCCTTTCATTATGGTTCCCGAAAATCATTCACATATTTTCTATACACATAACAGCACATAGTATATATCACAACAGTTATTTTAACAAAATCAGTATATCTCCGTATATAATAGAGGCAACGGGCAAAGGGGTGATACTTTTTGAGCATTTTAACGAGAGGTAGCGAGCTGACGCTAAATGCGATACCGCTATTCATCAAGCTTCGCAGGCTCAGTTTAAGGAGTTATAAAACCATACCTGAGGACGAGGTCTCCGATATAAAAAACAGATTTGAACATCTGGGGCCTTCGTTCATCAAGCTCGGCCAAATGTTGAGCTGTCATTACGACGTGCTGCCGCCCATTATAGCAGAAGCTTTATCCCATCTGTTGGACGAGTTACCTCCCTCTCCTCCGCCAAAGGTGTTTAAGCTTATCCAGGACGAGCTGGGAGACAAGTTGGACGAGATATCCTTTTGGGATCCCCAGCCCATTGGTGCTGCCAGCTTGGCACAGGTTCATAAATGCGATCTCAAAGACGGGCGGGTTGCCGCGATGAAGATCTTAAGACCAGATGTCGAGCAGCGCATCGAAGAAGATATAAAAATAATGCGCTTTTTGGTCAAGAGACTCCCCGACTCTCAATCATTCCCCATCGATCTGAAGGATACAGTTGATGAATTCTCCAGCAACATCATCAAGGAACTGGACCTTCTCAGGGAACTGGCATGCATGAGAAAATACGGCGAAGGATTGCCTGCCGAATGGGAAGTAAAAGTCCCAAAGGGATACGCCGGGTTATGCACCAAAAATATACTCACCATGTCGTTTCACAACGGCCAGAGGCTCGATAGGGCCGTGCCTCATTTGTCACGTTTCAGGCGTCACCATATGGCTCTTTCTCTGGCAAAGACCTATTTATATAAATTTCTAAAAGAGGGGCTCGTTCATACGGATCCTCATTTTGGAAACATATTGGTGGACGAAGACGAGCATCTGGTGCTTTTGGATTACGGCGCCACTACCTTTTTATCAGAGAAGATAAGACATAAATCCATGTTGCTCTTTTGGGGATTGCTGCGCAGGGATATCAGCCTCGTCTACAGCAGCCTCGCGTCCCTGGGAGTAATTCAGGGTCAATCGGATCCTTTGGCCATTGAAAACGAAATATACGACTTTCTCGAGGACTATCTGCACAGGCCCTTAGGACAGCTTTCCTTGCCCGACATGCTAAAAGACATGATAGCCCAAAGCCCTATCTGGGGCATAAAGATACCGAAGCCCTTATTATATCAGGTCAAGGCCCTATCGATGCTCGAGGGCACTCTCCACACGCTGGATCCCGAAATTGGCTTTGAGGAGCTTTTAAACGAAAGTTTCCAGGAAGTTACCTCTATTCTTCACCTTCAGCCAATCCTCTTCATGGAACTTGGAAAGGAAAAAGTAAAACAAGCCCTATTCGACATTTCCATGACAACAACATCGACGAGCAGAAAACAGCAGGAGAAAAAAGGCGATACATCAGCTTTGGGCATGGCCTTCTTGCTGTCGATTTTCGGCATCGGCTTCATGGCTTTGCCACAGGGCGCTCACCCATATTGGTTTGCCCTGTGGCTGTTTGCCTCTCTTATTCTCGTCAGAAGGTAGCGGCTGCGCTTCACACTTCGGCCAAAGTGCGGCCGCTCTTTAGGTTAACCTCCAGAGGCACCGAAAGCTCTACGGCGCTTTCCATGCTCTCTTTTAGGATCCCGGAAACGACCTCCTCGTCCTTTGCGGAACATTCACAAATGAGTGAGTCATGAATTTGCAATATTAGCGCAGCATCAATATTTTCTCTTTGTAGGGCTTCGTCCAAGCGTATCATGGCGATCTTTGTTATGTCGGCGGCCGTGCTTTGAATTGGGGTATTAATAGCGACCCTTTTCAAAGCTGCCGTGCTGTTTCCCACTACTGTAGTAACCTCGTTCAGTGGTCTTCTTCTCCCAAAAAGCGAGAGGGTATAACCTCTCTTTCTTGCCTCCTCATAGCTTTTTTCAATGTAATCTCCCACTTTAGGAAAGGCAGAAAAGTACCTATCTATAATTGTTTTGGCCTCTTCTCTGCCTATATTTAACCTCGATGCAAGGCCATAGGGAGTCATTCCGTACAGTAATCCGAAGTTTATCATTTTCGCCATTCTCCTAAGTTCTGGGGAAACCTTTTCCGTATCCACACCAAATATCCATGCTGCCGTCTCTGCATGAATATCTCTACCCTTCTCAAAGGCTTCGCATAGCTTTTTGTCTCCTGAAATGTGCGCCAGAACGCGTAACTCTATCTGTGAATAATCGGCAGCGATAAATATGCCGTCCCTTCGATCCGGGATAAACGCCTCCTTTAGTTTCGTTGCCCAGTCACCGTAGGCAGGGAGGTTTTGAAGGTTTGGATCTCGGCTGCTCAACCGCCCGGTACCGGTGCTCGTATGCTCAAATGTTGTATGCACCTTTCCGGTCTTGGGATCGATGGCGTCGATCAAGGGCTGTACAAATCCGGTAAGCATCTTAGTAAGCTCCCTGTGATCCAGGAGAAGTTTTGCCACCAATGCCTCGGGCCTATCCAATCGACTTAACTCCTCAAGAACGGTAACATCGGTCGAATATCCCGTTTTAGTCTTCTTTATGACAGGTAATCCCAGGTGATCGAAAAGCAGCCAACCAACCTGCTTGGGCGAGTTTAGGTTTACCTTGGAACCGGCCGCCATGTCTATGGAGGCCTTTACGTCATCGAGTGTTCTCTCCAGCTCATGCTTTACCTTCCAAAGATGGTCCAGGTCGAGGCGTATTCCCTTTCTTTCCATCTTTGAAAGGACAACCGACAAAGGTATATCGATTCGATACATGAGGCCATGCAATGCTTCGTCCATCTCTGAAGATATCTTCCCGTACAGGTCAAAAAGGGACAAAGCCTCTTTATCGAGGCCTTCTTCGCTTTTCAGCATCCTTTTTATTTCGGCCAAACCTTCTTTGGATGACGATTTGTCGGGATGAAGCAAATAATAAGCTATTTTGCCGTCCCATACCTTGTCCTTTTCAAAGGGTGCTTTCTTTATTGCAGTTGTAAACTCCTTGAACCCCCAGATCAGGATTTCTTTTTCCCTTAATTTTTCGACCAAAGCATCGTAATCGTCATCGCCTTTAGGCTCTAACAGATAAAAAGACCCTTCCCTTTCGGCTAAGACGCATCGTGAAAGGGCAAAGGACTGAGGATAACGGCCCCTGCCTTCAAAGGCTAAGGCTACGATTTTACTCCAATCTTGGCTTTTC
Organism: Acetomicrobium thermoterrenum DSM 13490; assembly: GCF_900107215.1. Taxonomy (NCBI): domain Bacteria; kingdom Thermotogati; phylum Synergistota; class Synergistia; order Synergistales; family Acetomicrobiaceae; genus Acetomicrobium; species Acetomicrobium thermoterrenum. Next base: position 125,789 of record NZ_FNPD01000002.1, read on the forward strand.
TCAGTGTTTGGCGTCTTTTCACCCTCTCCCGCTTTAGAGCGAGTTTCCCTTGAATCGACATCCTTTACGCTCAGGCCAAGCCTTTCGGGTATCTGCTTAAAGCCAAGCCTTTGAAATATATCAATCAGTGCTTCTTTATCTCTTTCTCCCCCGCCTTTAAATTCATCGGGGTTTATACACAAGGTATCACGCAGGCGAATGAGCTCTCTCCATTGGAACAGTTCGTCCTTTTTATCCTTCAGGCTCGATGCAATTTTTTGGGGCAGCTCGTTTATGTGGTCATATAAATTTTCCAAACTGCCATATTGTTGTATTAATGCCGAAGCTCTTTTGGGCCCAATGCCGGGAATGCCGGGAATGTTATCCACTTTATCTCCTATCAAAGAGAGATAATCGGGAAAGGAAGAGGGAGGAAAACCAAACTCCTCTTCAAAGGTTTTTTCATCATATACCTTGAAAGTAGAAACGCCCTTTATGGGTCTCATGACTTTGACATCAGCCCTTATCAATTGGAGCATGTCCTTATCGGCCGTCAGCACTAAAGTGCTGCCCTTTCCCTCCAAAATACGAACGACAGAGGCTATTGCATCGTCTGCCTCAACGCCCTCAATCTCTATGACGGGATAACCGAGGTATTTCATTATTTCCTTTATGAGGAGCAATTGCGACTTAAACTCCTCAGGAGTCGGAGGCCTTCCTTCCTTGTATTCTTTGTATGCTTCATGCCTGAATGTCTCGCCTTTGGCATCGAAAAAGACAATGACTTGATCTGGGTTTTCATCGTTTATTATCTTAAGCAGCATATTTAAAAATCCTAATATTGCATTGGTAGGCATACCATCGGGCGCGTTAAGTTCCGGCAAGGCATAGAAAGCCCTGAAGGCCAAGGCATGTCCATCCACTAAAAGTATCCTTTCTTCCTTCAAAAAGCGACATCTCCCTTTTAGTTTTTGATACAATTGTAATATATGCAACAGCCGATGACAAAGGCAGATTTTTGTACCATCTTCAAGTCTAAAAATGCCATAATGTTTATTGGATGCTGAAATATCACATTACTCGTTACTCTTGATTAGGAGGTATTATTCATGAACGGAGTCAGAGTTCGCTTCGCCCCGAGTCCGACGGGAAATCTTCACATTGGAGGTGCCCATACGGCACTTTTTAATTGGCTTTGGGCAAGGCACATGGGCGGTAAATTTGTGCTTCGCATAGAAGATTCGGACAGAGAAAGGTCAACCCTGGAATATGAGGAAAGCATATATTCCGGCCTTGAATGGCTTGGCTTGCTGTGGGACGAAGGCCCCAGAGCCGGTGGTCCTTATGGTCCCTACCGTCAATCCGAAAGGCTTGAAATATATAGGGAATATGCCGGCAAGCTGGTGGATAGGGGGCTCGCCTATCGCGAAGGCGAAGCCATTATATTCAGGGTCGTTCCCGGCGAGATAGTGTCCTTCGATGATATAGTTTACGGACATATTGAGGTTAAAAGCGAAACCTTAAAGGACATAGTAATGATAAAAAGCGACGGAATGCCAACCTATAATTATGCCGTTGTCATAGACGACTACACTATGTCCATAACCCACGTCATAAGAGGGGAGGACCACATCGCCAATACGCCTAAGCAAATATTGCTTTATAAGGCCCTGGGTTTCGAGCTCCCGCAATTTGCACATCTGCCAATGATTCTTGGAAAAGACAAAAAGAAACTTTCTAAAAGGCACGGAGCCACCAACGTGCTTGAATATAAAGATATGGGCTTTTTGCCAGAAGCGTTATTTAACTTCCTTGCTTTGCTGGGATGGTCACCGGGAGATGACCGCGAGATCTTTACCATAGAAGAAGCCGTCGAGTTGTTTGACATCAAAGACGTAAATAAAAGGGCAGCGGTATTCGATATGGACAAATTGCGCCACATCAATCAGGAACATATCAAGCGAATGAATCCCGACAAACGTCTGGAAGCCGTCAAGCCATTCTGGGAAGATTTGGGACTGCCTTATCACAACCATAGCTCCGATTATCTGGCCAAGGTCTTAGGTATAATGGAAGGAAGGGGACAAACCTTAAAGGAGCTGGCAGAATATACTGATTATTTCTTGACCTTCGAGCCCGTTAAAGAAAGGGTCGATCGCGAATACGCTGCAGCTTCTAAGGAGGTGTTGGGTCCCTTTTGTGAGGATATGATAAAACTATCCCAGTGGGAAACGAAGGCTTTGGAAGATTTCGCTCGGGAGTGGAGCAACAAAAAAGAAGTGCCTTTGAAAAAGATAGCCATGCCGTTGAGAATCCTTCTGACGGGCACCAAGGTTAGCCCGGGAATTTTCAAAGTTATCGAACTTCTTGGAAAGGACGAGACGATAAAAAGGCTTTCCCACTGGGGCATACTCAACGTATCCGAATAAGTTTTCAAACTAAACTTTGAAAAAGGGCCCGAGCATTTTAATCATAAGCCGCTCGGGCCCTTTTTGTATTCGTATTTCTAATTATTCCCCACCACAACCTGTTCTTTTCTATTATAGGAGGCCAGTAAGAACTCGTTGCTCATCGATAGACACTGTACAGGGCATATCTCGGTACATTGAGCACAGAAACAACATCGGTCAACATGTACCATAATTTTCTTTTCCTCCGTTATATAGGATATAGCATTGGCGGGACATACTCTTACGCACAATCTGCAGCCGATGCACTTATCTTTATCGTATGCTATCCTTCCCCTGAAGCCCTCGGGCGTTGGCACTGGTGGGTTAAGCTCTACCTCGCCCGATTTAACCCTTTTCAATACAGCCAACAAGTGATCCGGTATGTGCGCCAGCGGAAACAAATTGGTAAAGGGCTTTTTGAAGAATTGCTTGATGTTGATAAATAACATTTTATTTATCATTTTGTGTCCCTCCTAAAAAAACATCACATCTAGCGTAACGAGGACCATCCCCGCCAGCGCCAACCCTCCCATTTGAAACCAGTAAAATTGGGAGGCCTGCCATATTTTAAACCTTCCGTACATCGTCCTGACTACAGTAATGGCCACAATCTGAACCAGAAACACCTTTACCCAAAACCAGATAAAATCTACCAGCACGAATGATGCTCCGTTTAAGCCAAACAACTTGCCCAGCGAAAAGGGGAAGAAGAGCGGTACCAACAATGCAGACATGGCAAGGGATCGTAGGGCAAAAGTGAGTTTAAACAGCGCTAAATTCCTTCCCGAATATTCAGCCAAGAAGCCTTCCAAAATCTCCGTCTTGGCCTCGGCAATATCCATCGGGACCTTGCCCACTTCTGCCGGAACCACTCCCAGCAAGGAGAGAAGAAGGGCAAAAATTCCCATGCCGCCAATCAAACCGACGGTATTCCATACAGGAACGGCGACAAAGGTCTCCAAGCTAAAAGGAGCTCCCGGAACTCCCCTCTTGTATACCAACCATGCCAGAGTCAAAACTACGAGTGCCAAGGGAAGCTCATAGCTCATCATCAAGACCATTTCCCGCTGTGACCCGACGTTGGCATAGGGAGAGCCGCTGGCGAAGCCTCCGATAACCATCATCACAGCGGAAGCTGCGAGTAGGTAGAGTATTAAAATAATATCTCCGTTTCCGGCCAAGATTGGCGGTATGGAACCGATGGGAATATATAAAAAGATCAACAGCGTCAACGCCATGGCCATCCAAGGAGATGCCTGAAACACGGCCCTGACAGCCCTTCTGGGAACTATGGACTCCTTTCCCAACAATTTTATTACATCGTAAAAAGGCTGCAGCAAGGGCGGTCCAAAGCGCCTCTGCATTCGAGCGTGAACGATCCTATCGACTCCTTCATACAAAAGAGCAATCAATATAACAAGGCAAAAGAGCGCAAAACCCGATACAATCTTCGTAAGCAGCGGGCTCATCTATGCATCAGCCTCCTCGTCTTATCACGGCACATCCTTATCAGCTCCTCCTTGGTCGCGATAGTAGATGAACCTTTCTCATTAACGACCAACATCCTCTCCATACAAGAAATGCAGGGGTCTATGCTGTTAATGATTAGCGGAGCATCAGCTATCTCCTGATCTTTAAACATAATGGGCCACGACATGGCATTCGCATAGGTTGGAGCTCTGACCTTCCACCACGTAACGTTTTCCTGCGCCTGAGTCAGTTTGACGACATGAGTATCATCTCCTCGAGGCGCTTCTATAGATGATTGGCCTACACCATCAGCTGTCTTTAACAGGTTCAACAGTTTTGCTGGTTTCGGCTCATGCATGATCGGCCCTTCCGGCAGGCCGTCCATGCATTGTTCTATAATTTCCAAAGATTGATAAACCTCCATGACCCTCACGAAAAATCTGTCGAAAACATCGCCCTGAGCATTGCCGAAGTAATCCTGCGGAACAATTGGCTCTACCTTCAAATCCTCGTAAGCCTCATAGGGGGAAGACCATCTGAGGTCAACGCGCAATCCGCTGGCACGCGCCGTGGGGCCAACGGCACAATATTTCACGGCATCTTGTTCGGAAAGCACGCCAACGTTTCGCATCCTGGCTTTGACGATAGGATCCTCGGTAACGGCATTATAAAAATACGAGAACTCCCGCTTGTAATATTCGACCATTTCTTTTATTGCTTCAGCCACTTGGAAAGTTATATCCCGACGAGCGCCCCCTATCGTACCGACGCCATAATTTACCCTATTGCCCGTCATGGCCTCCAATACATCCATGACCTTTTCCCGAAGCAACATACCCAAATTGAAGGCTGAGTCGTATCCGAAGGTATAACAAGCTACGCCAGCCCAGAGGATATGGGAGTGTATACGTTCAAGCTCCAGCAAGATAGTGCGTATATACTTTGCCCTCGGAGGAACTGGAATGCTGGCAGCATCTTCTACAGCCCTCACAAAGGAAATTATGTGAGCAAATGAACAGATACCACATATCCTTTCCGCCAGATATATGACTTGAATGGGATTTCTTTCCCTTGCCATATATTCAATCCCTCGATGTATTGCGCCAGGCCGTATGCGCACATCTACAATTCTTTCGCCATCAACTTGCAGCCAGGCGGTAATCGGCTCCTTGAGGCCTACATGAACAGGACCGATCGGAATAGTATAAGTTTTTCCCTCTTCAATAGCCATCGCTCATCACCTTTTCAAGAAAGTTCCCGTATATGTTTGGGAGATAACCCGGAATCGTCACGCCGCCAGGGATGAACCTTTTCATCCCAATTTTCGGGCAAAAATACCAACGATTGATCCGGCAACCCCTCGAAAGACACGCCTAGCATCTCATGCATCTCTCGCTCGCTGTATTCAATGCCAGGAATCTTATCATAAAGAGAAGGCATCGTAAGATCATTCTTTTGAACTTTTACAGAGACGACAACGCCCACTCTTTTGCCTCGTCCCGCACTGGTAAAGAGAGAGAAATGGTAATTCAGCAATACGAAATCTCCCGCATCGTCTCCGGATATCACATGAAATATAGGGAAATCGAGCATAAAGAGGGAGTCGACAAGATCAATAAAGGCACCTTTGTCGCATGTGATCCACATGTCATAAAAGGACATCTTTTCTTCTGCTCCGGCCACCATCTCTCTTATCTCCAAGCTTTCCAGGTTATTAGCCAACCTTTCTTCCAAGAAAGATTTTATCTCCTCAGGCGTTTTAGGAAGGGGGTTCAGGCTGTATTTAAACATCGGCAATGCCTCCCGTCCCAAGCAGCTCGTTTCTTTTCTCCTCGAGCTTTGCGATCGCCTTAGTCACGCCATCGATGATCGCCTCAGGCCTCGGCGGACAGCCATGTACATAGACATCTACAGGAAGTATTTGATCCACAGGACCGTCTAAGTTGTAGGATTTATAAAACACGTCCCCGGAGGCACCACAATTTCCTACGACTATTACCACCTTAGGATTGGGCATTTGAGCATAAACTCTCCTCAACCTATCAGTCATATATTTCGTAACCGGTCCGGTGACCAATAAGGCATCGGCATGCCTTGGAGTCCCTACTAACTTCATGCCAAAGCGTTCTATGTCGTATCTGGGCGTAAGCAAGGCAACAATTTCTATATCGCAACCGTTACAGGACCCGCTGTTGCAATGAAAGGCCCATATCGACCTCGGCAAAATTCCAAGTTCTTTCTTTATGTCCACCTTAAACATATCCACGTCCTCCTATAAAAGAATCAAAATCGAAATGACGGCAACAGTTACGACCAAAATCCCCATGTAATCGGACAGTATTCCCGTGTGCATGCTCACCAACACATCGTAGAAACGAGAAAGCGCTTTCGTAAAACCCCAGTAGGACGAACTGGCGGGAACGGCCAAATCCTCGCCGTCTTGGGGAACTGGATTTCCTCCGTAAAATACTTCATCCTGATATGTGCCCTTTTCGTAGTCTCCTCTTCCCGTCGAGCGCAAGAATAAAACAATAAGAGCTCCAAGGGCAAAGAACATAACCCAAGCATATACGTTCCAAAAGCCAAATCCTGTGTATACAGTCCCGAGGACCATTATAGACCACTCCCCATTACTGCCTGAATGTAACTGGCTTGGTTAACTAAATCGCGGGCAGCAGGTTCAATTAAATTAGCTAACACCCAATTCGGCATCAAGCTAAGAGAAATTATCATGACGCAAAGGACCATCATACCCACAACCATGCTCAACGGTACTTCTCTGACGTTATTCAAGTTATCCCTTGACGGACCCAAAAAGCCCGACTGAAAGACCTTGACAAAAGAAGCGAGGGTCAATATAGAGGTTACCATCGCGACCACAGCCAAAAAGGGATGAACCACAAAAGAGGATTCGTATATCAAAAGCTTGGAGACGAAACCGTTGAAGGGAGGCAAACCTGCAATAGCAGCCGCCGCAACCGCAAACATGAAGGTCGTATAGGGCATTTTCCTGGCCAATCCCCCAAGCTTGTTAAGATTCGTCGTCCCGGTAGCGTAAAAAAGGGAACCCGCTGTCAAAAAGAGCAATCCCTTATACATTGCATTGTTGATTATATGGAAAATACCGCCCTTCATTGCCGTAAAACCGTATTCGCTCATGGCTTGCGAACTAGAAAGGGCGAGCAATCCCAAACCTATGCCCATAAGCATGTAACCCGTCTGCGAAATGCAGTGATATGCCATCAGGCGCTTCGCTTCCTTTTGTATAACTGCCATTATTACCCCTATAAACATGGAAAGCAAACCCAAAACTATTATCACCCATGCAAGCACGTTGCCCTCAAAAGCCTGCCCGTAAACGGAAAAAGCAATTCTAAACATCCCGTAAAGCGAGGCTTGTCCAACCACAACGAGGAAACAAGAAACGCCTGCCGGCGCCTGACCGTATGCATCTGGCTCCCACATATGCAAGGGAACGGCCCCGCTTTTCATAGCCAAAGAAACGATAAAAAGCACCAAGGCAAGCTTTTCCAGGAAACCCACCTGCATGTTTTTGGCTATTGCTGCCATATTAAGCGTCCCATACACACCGTACAGGATACCAACGCCTATCAAAAAAATGAGGGCCACAAAGGTCGACAATACGGCATATTTAAAGCTCGCTTCTATCGCTTCGGGCCTGTCGCGCCAAAAGGCTATCAACCCGAAGGACGCCACTGAAGCGATCTCGAGAAAGACGAAGAAATTAAAGAAGTCTCCCGTCACCTCAAGGCCCAGCATGCCGGCAAAAAGGAGGAAAAATAGGGCCACAAACTTATTTCCATCATTAACACGATCTAAGAACCTTACGGAGAACAAACCGCTGGCCAAGGTGGCTATAGACCCGGCAAGAGCCATAAAAGCCCCGAATGCATCGACCTCCATAATTATCCTGATGGGCAAGGTCATACCCGAAGGAAGCGTAAGGTTCCATCTTTCGCCACCCATTACATAGACCAATGTACCGTTGATTGCGACGTATCTCCACATAAGAAAGGCCAAAACTGTCGTAGCCACTAAAATTGTTGCAAACCATAGATTACGCAATCGCGGTTTTACCATTGCAATAGAAATAAAGGCTCCTAACAATGGGACGGAAACTACCAAAGCGGGAAGATGTACCTGCCAACTCATCCCTTAAGCCTCCTTATCTCGTGGACGTCCAGTGTCCCGTAATGTTTGTAAAGAAGCATGATCAACGTCAACAAAAGCGCAGTAGTAGCTAAACCAATGACTATTGCTGTAAGCGTCAAGGCTTGCGGTGTCGGCAAGACCATTTTTTTGAACTCGCCTGCCAATGTGTAAACGGGTATGGAACCTCCCGTCCGATAGCCAAGGACTATCAAAAAAAGGTTCGTGGACGACTCTATTATGCTAATGCCAATGGCTATTTTTATGATATTGCGCTTAAACAAAACTCCATATAACCCAATGACGAATAATGCTCCGACTGTTAACATGGGAATGTTATTTATCATCCTTTACCCCCTCCTTGCCGCCTTCAGAGACATAACGCATTCCTAAGAACATAAAGACGAGAATGGTCGAAAGACCACCCACGACTTCAAGGCCTACGGCTATATTGGCCAACGCTATGGTGCCGGAGCTGTTCAGAACGCCCGCATTGGGCCCTAAAGGTACGGCAGATCCAAACAAGCCGCCTTTCAAAGCCAGAAAGTTATATAGAAAGGTCGTAGACAAGCCCAAAAAACCGACACATACAAAAGCAACCAACCCGGCGCCCTCAAAGGAGGAGAAAATTTCCTTTTTAACCCATCCCAAGAAGCTCTTTCCTCCATGCGCAACCAATAGAAGGGCTATAAAGGTTGCCACTATAGCTCCGCCCTGAAAACCGCCGCCAGGCGTCAGATGGCCGTGAAGTATGACGTAGGCTCCAAAGATTGCAACAAACCAGGCAAAAATATTGCAAATCGTTCTAACAACTATTGATAGGGGCTTCATTGCTGCTACTCCTCCTTCCGAAAGAGAGCGGCCACAGACATTACCGCCGTAAAAAGCACCGCCGCTTCACCGAGAGTATCGAAACCTCTGTAATCAAACACTATTGACGTCACTACATTGTTGGCTGCCCGCTCGCTCTGGGCATTGTTTATGAAATAATCGTCCATAGCCGATACACGCGGTTCTCCAAAGGGATGGATATTATATAATCCTTGACACAAAATCCCCGCAAATATGACGAAGAAGATCAAAAAAATTACCCTAGGACCTTTCATTTTTATCGTTCCCCTTTCCGGGCCAACGAGATGACCGACAAGCTTTGAGGGCCATTATATAAATGGCTGTAGTAAGTCCGGCTCCTATGCCCGCTTCGGCAATCGCTACATCAGGAGCCTGCAATATATAAAATTCCAGAGAGATGAGCAGGCTCATAACGCAAAGCGAAATCACCGCATTCAGCAGATTATCAAACCAGATTGCGAAAAAAGCGGATATCACGATCATCAACAATATAGCAATATGGGCAATATCCATCATGAGAACTTTTCACCCGCCTTTTCTTCCGATAACTTATCGACGATTCCAATTGGCTTTATCCCGCTTTTATGTGCTGCACGTGCTATAGCGTGGGCAGCCGTAGGATTGGTAATCAAAAGCGCAAATATTGCTATAATGACGTGGATGGCAAAGGTCATAAACCTGGGCTCTCCGGTCGTCACGTATTTGGATATCGAGTAAACCACTACCGATGCCGATGTAAATATAGAACCAAAGGTAGTACACTTCGTGGTTCCATGCAGACGAGTATATACATCGGGAAACCTATAAAGAGCAACAACGCCAAGGACATTGAAGGCTAACCCAATTCCCAACAGTATCTTTATAAGAATTGTTGAGCCATCCACTTTAGAAACCCCCTTCGATATAGCGCGCTATGAACAATGTGCCGACAAAGGACAGGGCAGCATAGACGATAGCAATGTCTACCATGACAATTGAATCGAACAACGCTCCCAAAATTACCATAGTGGCAACCACAAAAGTATTCAACGTATCTAAAGCAACGACCCTATCCGGAGTAGTCGGGCCCATAATCAAACGCCCCGACATGGCGAGTATAGCAAGGCTGAGTATTAAAAAGGCAAAGGAAAACACGCTCATTCTTCAACCACCTTCCTAGCCCAATCTTCAAAGGAACCATAAACATCTTTTCCGCTTGGATCAACATTATTAATGTTTATCCAGTGAATATAATAGGTGCCGCTTTCCTGATCCACGTCGACGGTTAAAGTACCTGGAGTCAAGGTTATTGAATTGGCCAACATAGTCATGGCGTAGGCATTTTTTAACGAAGTTTGAACCCTCACTATACCGGGATTTATCTTCCCCGTTATGACTCTGTAGGCAACGTCGAAATTTGCCTTTGTCATCCCCCAGAGAAAGGGGCCAAAGATAAAGGCAAGCAATTTAAACCATCTGTCGGGCCTTAGCGCAGTCATCCTGTATAACCCGGGGCTCCAAGAGCGACAGGCATATGTTATGATCCCACCCAAGGCTATAGCGATGACTACTTCATTTAAGGGGATTGACCCTCCAGACCAAACGAGCAACAAATACATAATGACTGAAGCCAAAAAGATTACCATTCATTAGACACCCCCCTGGGTATATCTCTAATAAAAAACTTGCTAGACACACAAACATCTTTTCAGTCATGCATAAAGAGATGACTGAAAAGATGTGACCATGGCTTAAAAGCCATTCTAAAATATTAACAGCAATAAATCCAGTTAAAAAATCTAATCTGATGATTAACTAAAAATAAAACTTCACTTTGAAATCTATGCTCTATATGGATCTAATTTCTTTCCTCATAAACGCCAAATAAGAGACGGCAAAACATATGACCGAAGCAGCAATCAGCGCAACAAATTGCGGCCACACCACTAACACACTCTGACCAAGCGAAAGAGGGGTCAAAATCAACCCTTTAAGCTGCGTTTCAAACATGGGACCAAAGACTCTGACTGTCGGATTTAAAAGGGCAGCAGATATTTCTTCTAAAAGAACGGCAGGAGAAAACCTGAGCAACATGGTCCTCAAGCTCTCGTGCTTTGCCAAAAGCTCCGGAGTAGATTGTTGCGTGATAGGATAGATCTTATCGGCTACAACACCTGCAATCATATATACAAAGAAGGACAGAAAAATCCACAAGGCTATTGAGGTCAAAGCGGATGTAGAACTTTTTTCAAAAATAATGGAAAAAAGTATCGCCAAACTCATCCAAAAGGCAATATACAAAATACAGGCAATAAAAAACAAAATCGCCCTCACTACCTCTTGTCCGTTAGGAACGACTCCTAATTTCGCAATAGAGATACCGGCAATCATGACCATTATGCTGGCTATCATTATGGCCACCGTCGTTAAAGAGGCCAGAAACTTTCCGTTTATAATCGCATCGCGATAAATCGGCTGAGAAAGGATGAGACTCAAGGTGCCCCTTGTGCGTTCGCCGTTAATCGCATCAAAACCCAAAATGATGCCAAGCAGAGGCCCAAAGAAGCTGATGAAAAACAAGAATGAAGGCAATCCTCCACCCGATGAAGTAAAAAGACCAAGGAATAAATACTCCTCGTTCAAAAACTGTTGTTCCTTCAGCGCCTCAGAGGCTGTATATGAAGAAAAGAGCCCTGTGATAACTATGATCAAGGTTATCAACATGAACCTCTTACTTCCAAACTGATCCGTGAGCTCTTTTAAAAACACGGGAAGTAATCCGCCCATCCCGAATCACTCCTCCCGAAAATATCTAATATATATCTCTTCCAGGCTATATTCTCTCCCCTTGACCTCGATAGGAAGGAAGCCTCTCATTACAACTTCGCGCACTATATCAAGTTTTTTATCCTCGTTAAATTTTAGGATGATCGAATGATTGTCAATTCTCTTCTCTACAATCCCTTCAATTCCGTCGAGTTTATTTAATGCCTCCTCGTTAATATACTCGTATGACAGCTTCATAATCCCTTCACGTTCGCCCAAGGCTTGCCGGCCTATTTCTTCTATGCTCCCCATGGCGACCATCTTGCCCTTAAACATTATGCCGACCCTGTCGCAAATCTGCTGAACCTGATACAAAAGATGGGAGCTGAGCAAAATGCTGACACCCATTTCTTTGCTCATCTTATAAATTAAGCTTAATACCTGTTCTGTTCCTTCTGGATCTATCCCTGTAGTGGGTTCATCCAGAATGACCAGCTTGGGATCTTTGATAAGGACAGAGGCAAGACCCAGCCTCTGCCTCATTCCCTTGGAATATGTGCCGGTGAGCTTGTCCCTCACATCCGAAAGGCCCACCGTTTCTAAAATATCATCAATTTTTTTGATAGCAACATCATCCGGGATGCCGTTCAACCTTGCAAGGTAAAGCAAGTTTTCCCTCGCCGTCATATCTTCGTAGAAACCGACGTTTTCCGGCAAATAACCAGCAATCCGCTTGACTTTGAGAGGCTCTTTATTTGGGTCATATCCACAAACCTTTATTTCCCCTGCCGTTGGTTCTGTCATCCCTAAAAGCATCAATATGGTCGTAGTTTTTCCTGCGCCGTTAGGCCCGAGAAGCCCAAAGATCTTGCTCTGGGCCACGTGAAAACTAATGCCATCTACCGCTTTGAAATCGCCATATTTTTTTACGATATCCCGAGCCTCAACCACCAATTCCATCTTTATCGCCTCTTGAGCTTTGCAAAAATTCCAAACAACAAAGCGATGACAATTACGATAACACCTACGCCTATCCATCCCCACGTAGTGGGAACTTTGACCGTGGCTCTCAGTTCTATAGACTTTCTGTCTTGGTCGCCTGCTGCCGTAAGCACTACTTGATAATCCCCGGGGATCGCCCTCTCGGGTGCTTTAAAAGTGATTTCGACTATTTCGGGTTTTTCGGTCTTTGCAAGGGGCTCAAGCACGCCTATTTTATCGGGCTTAAAGGTTATTTCCCAATCCTCAGGCTTGCTGACCACCAGGAAAGATATGTTCTCTATCGGTGCCGACCCTTCGTTCCAGACGTAAAATACCTGCTGGCTTTCTTTCCCAGCTACCATATCGAAGTTGAGCCTTCTGCTCTCCGGTGCTATCTGCAATTTATAGGTTCCCTCGACGATAACTTTTAAATCCAATTTAACGTCACTGTCTCCAACCTTGGCATGAAACTCCAAAGGATACTCCCCTTTTTCGGATTCGATGGGAGGAACGACTGTAAAGTTCAGGGTCTCGCTAGAATTTGAAGCAATTTTAATGGAATTTACGCGCTTTTCCGTCTCCCATCGGGGAGTCACATAGGCATTCCAACCCGATGGAGTAACAGTAACAAAATCTACTACTGCATCTTTATCGGAGTTATTTTTCACCTTAATTTCAAAACTCAGAGATTTGCCTGCAGCGCCCTCTAAAACGGGATACTTGGTTTCGAGTTCCAATTTCCCCGCACCCGAATCGACCGCAACTTTACCGCCTTTTAGATGCACAAAAACAGGATACTCTTTCGTAATTCCGTTAGCCGAAGCCTTCACTGCGAACTTGTAATTTCCGGGTTCGGCATTTTCTCCAGGCTTGATATGCAACTTAATCGTGACTTCTCTATTTTCCTCTCCGGTCCCTAAACGAACCCTGTTGACGCCAAAACCACCCCATTGAGAACTTATGAACCTGACATCCCAATTGTTCGCCTTTGGATCTCTCTCCAGGTTAAGCGTTACTTCAATATCGTTATTTGTGGCGTTCCTTAAATTTACATCGACGTTGACGTCGTCTTCAGTACCCATTTCGATGCCGGTAAAGGGTATGTGTAGCGTAAATCCTCCCTGCTGTGCAATCGCCACACCGGCAAAAAGCATAAACGAAATACCAATTAGAAATGTAAATAGGATACATTTTTTATAAGCGCTACCGAACATGTTCATGGATACCCCTCACCCTCCCGTTTAATTTATTTTCATATCCTTGGAAAGGATACCCCACTATCCATGAAAGTTCAAGGAGGACTCACAACTCATTTGCTTAGGCCAGCCCAAAGCCAATATACCTAAAGAAGTATTTTATAATAAGACTTGAATAGCCTGCCCCAAGTACTAACACTACAGAACCAGCTAAAAAGTGAATATCAATTTACCGTAACCGCCACTTTCTTCGCAGCCTTTTTGCGGTCCTCCTGCCGTAAAATGCTCTTCCTTACCCTTACGGAAAACGGGGTCACTTCGACAAGCTCATCTTCGGCGATCCATTCAAGGGCTGCATCCAAAGTAAGCTTCCTTGGGACGTCGAGAATTATCGGAGTATCCTTAGATGCGGAACGATGATTGGTAACGTGTTTCTTCTTTGTAGGGTTGCATGGCAAATCATTGGGCCTGGAATGCTCTCCGATGATCATTCCCTCATAAACCTGATCCATAGGCGATATAAATAGCGTACCTCTGTGCTGTAAATTATCCAGCTGATAGCTCGTCGCCTCTCCTGTATCCATGCTGACCATCGATCCTCTGTTTCGACCGGATATTTCCCCCCGCCACAAATCGTAACCTATAAATCGGGATGACATTATTCCCAAACCCCTAGTATCGGTAAGAAACTCAGTCCGATAACCTATAAGCCCCCTGGTCGGAATGTTGAACTCCAAACGAAGCAAACCGGTCCCAAGGTTTTGAACGCTCATGAATTCTCCCTTTCTTTTGGAGATCTTTTCTATGACTACTCCCTGATATTCCTCGGGCACATCAATAATAAGTTGCTCAAGAGGTTCCAAGAGGTTGTTGTCATTGTCGTATTTAATAATTACCTCGGGTCGGGATACGCAAAATTCCATCCCTTCGCGCCGCATCTCTTCGATCAGAATAGCGAGATGCAGCTCTCCCCTGCCCGATACCTTAAGCCCGTCGGGTCTGCCGATATCCTCGACCTTCAGCGCGACATTTGCCCTTGCCTCTTGCATTAACCGTTCCTTCATTTGTCTCAAGGTGACGGGTTTGCCCTCCTTGCCCGCAAAGGGTCCGCTATTTACGAGAAAGAACATTGAAACCGTCGGTTCTTCTATGTCAAGCGGAGTGAGCAGGGAATCCGCATTTTCTTCGAAGGACAGGGTGTCACCGATCATTATATCCTCAGGGCCGGCAATCCAAACCACATCGCCAGCAGATGCCTCCTCAATCTCCACTGGTTTCAATCCCTTTGTAACCCAAAGATGGTTCACCTTCGCCAATTCTCGACCGGTTATTTCCCACTCGCCTTTATCCTTGTCCTGCCACCTGGTGCTCGTCCTGACAATCGTGTCCCCTTTCCTTATCTTTCCTTGCAGTATCCTTCCGCATCCGACTCTTCCTATGTAATTATTCCAGGTCAACGTAGTTGCCTGCATCAAAAATGGTTTGTTGACGTCGCCAAGAGGAGCAGGTACATAATTTATTATCGTTTCAAAGAGAGCGTCCATTCCTTCGCGCTCTTCATCTTCCATGTCTTTGACGAACCAACCGTGAAGCCCCGAGCCATAAAGGACGGGAAAGTCCGCTTGTTCGTCCGTTGCACCTAATTCCAAGAATAAGTCGAAGGTGGCATTCAAAGCAGCTTGCACATTTGCGTTTGGCCGATCAACTTTGTTTAGCACCACGATGGGCTTAAGCCTGGCTTTCAAAGCGCGCATCAAGACATATCTGGTCTGAGGCATTGGCCCCTCGTTGGCATCCACCAAAAGCAAAACCGAATCTACCATACACAGCACTCGCTCTACTTCTCCCGAAAAATCTGCATGTCCGGGTGTATCGATGATATTTATCAAATAATCTTTCCACTGAACAGAACAATGTTTGGATCTTATGGTTATGCCCCGTTCGCGCTCCAATTCATCGTTGTCCATCACCCGATCTTCGACTTTCGCGTTTTCCCTAAACAGCCTCGTTGCCCGAAAAATAGAATCAAGGAGAGTGGTCTTGCCGTGATCGATATGGGCTATAATGGCCACATTGCGTATCTTGGAGATATCGTTCATAATTCTGTCCATTCCTTCTTTCCAATGCAATTTACGCCTCGCTTAGAGGCAAACAAATTTGTATTATACAGCAAAATATACAAACCATATGTATACCAAACAAAAAAGCAGCCCCCCATATCCGGTTGGGGACTGCTCGTTGTCTTCTGGTGGAGGCGGGGGGAATCGAACCCCCGTCCGACAAGGGCCAGCCGTGAAGTTCTACGGGCATAGTCCCTGTTTTAGTTTTCGGCTAAGCGCTCTCCCAGGGACAGAATCGCGCTTGCCTATCCTCCTGAAGTGTCCCCTCAGACAGGGAGGAGCTGCCTGAGAACTAGCCACCTATTGTGACGCCCGTCGATATCGCGGTGGCGGCGACATCGCGGACGTGGCCGCTAACTAAGCAGCCAGTGCGTAATTTTCGTTGGCAATTATTGTTTTCCCGCCTGTTTAACGAGGTTTGCGGGGACCTCGGCCCGCTCTTCACGACCCTCCGCTTGCCGTCGACACCATTCGCCCCCGTTTAAGTTTTCGTAATCTTTCGCGCCCTTTCCATCTGAAGCCGGGCGTCTCTTTCTGCTATGGCATGGCGTTTATCGTAAACTTTCTTGCCCTGGGCTAACGCCAACTCGACCTTTGCCCATTTTCCGTTTTTTAAGTAGATTGAAAGCGGAATGAGTGTCAAGCCTTTTTGCTGAGTTTTGCCGATGAGCCTTTTGATTTCGTCTTTATGAAGTAATAACTTTCTCGGTCTCAGAGGATCGTGATTGTAGTAGGTGCCTTTTTCATAAGGTGATATATGGACATTATATAGCCAGCATTCGCCGTTTTCTATCCTGGCATATCCATCCTTCAAGTTAACTCGTCCCGCACGAATCGACTTGATCTCCGTGCCAGTTAAAACAAGACCGGCTTCATAGGTTTCAAGAATGAAATAATCGTGTCGAGCTCTTCTGTTTTGAGCAACTATTTTCTTATCCATCACCCTTCCTCCGATACCAATTCTAACAAAACACAGCTTGATAGTCAATATTGATCAAAAAAAATGGTCGGGGCGAGAGGATTTGAACCTCCGACCTCCTGGTCCCGAACCAGGCGCGCTAACCAAACTGCGCTACGCCCCGAGCTAGGAAATATTATCATCAAAAGAGGCTATTTTCAACTGCAATTTTTTGCCCATGACCCTCTTCGTAGCGACATCTTCGGTTGAGGGTTAAAACATCTCAATGCCATCTCTCCTGACGATCCCATATACGAGCTTCCTCCTGCCTTCTTTTTGCCCTGATATCTTTATCGAAGCTTCCGCTTCTGGCAATACCTCTTGGAGGCGTTTTTCGTCGTTTCCGTAGAGTGTGGCTATATTTTCTCCCTTATTTACGTATTCTCCTACCTTTTTATTTAGAAATATACCTGCCGACAGGTCGATCCTGCTTTCTTTTCTCTCTCTTCCAGCCCCAAGCTTCATAGCACATATCCCAAGCCTCTCGGCAGCCATCTTTGAGACGTAGCCATCTACTTTTGCTTTTAGTTCGTATTTAAATCTCGCTTGAGGGAGTAAAGAATAATCTTCCAGCGCATTCACGTCACCGCCCTGAGCCATGACCATTTCCTTTAGCTTCATCATTCCCCTACCGGAATTAAGCACATCTATCAATAGATCCAGGGCTTCCTCTCTGTCTTTCGCTACGCCAGCCAAGATCGACATTAAACTTCCAAGTGCAAAACATACCTCCATCAAATCTCTATTACCCCTGCCCTTCAACGCCTCACAGGCTTCCATCACCTCCAGGGAGTTTCCGATTGCCTGCCCTAAAGGCTGATTCATATCCGTTATGACCGCCACAGTCTTTTTGCCTGCACTTTCGCCTATGTTAACCATGGTCTTCGCCAGTTTTGCAGCTTCATCGACATCCTTCATAAAGGCTCCGTTCCCTACTTTTACATCTAAAACTATGCCGTCGGATCCGCCGGCAATCTTTTTACTCATAATGGAGCTGGCAATGAGCGGAATGGAATCCACTGTGGCGGTAACGTCTCTCAGTGCGTAAAGCTTTTTGTCGGCAGGGACAAGATCTTCCGTCTGGCCAATTATAGAGATGCCTATGGTGTTTACTATATCGACAAATTCCTCAAGGGGCAAAGAAACCCTCATACCCGGTATAGATTCGAGCTTATCCAAGGTTCCTCCGGTGTGTCCGAGCCCTCTTCCCGACATTTTAGCTATAGGGACTCCGCAAGCAGCTACAAGGGGACAAACAATTAAAGTTGTCGTATCGGCCACGCCTCCTGTGCTGTGTTTGTCGATTTTTACGCCCTTTATGGAAGATAAGTCCACTATTTTTCCCGAATTGGCCATGGCTAAGGTGAAAGATGCAACTTCCTCGTAGCTCATGCCCCTAAAATACGTGGCCATCAAAAATGCTGTTATTTGATAGTCAGGAATATCATCGGATGAACAACCCTTTATTAAAAAATTTATTTCTTCCTCACTCAGAGGCTTCCCGTCTCTTTTCTTCTTTATAATATCAACTGCTCTCATATCTATATTTGTAACCTCCCGTCATCTTTGTCACATCTATCATAACAAAATTTTTTGTAAATTAGATTGTTATGTATAGTTAAATAATAATTTATACTATATAATTATGACACAGAGGCATTTTAGATTCGCCCAAGGGGGAAAGGAAATTTGTAAGGCGACAAAGGGGGGAAAGGAATGAAATGGCTTGCAACATATCCGGAAAGATGCGTGGGATGCGAAAGTTGTATGTTAACCTGTTCAAAGACTTGGTTCAAAGAAGAGGACAAAGAACTATCTAGGATTCAGGTAAGCAGCAGCGAATCGGGTTATGCTATCAACGTATGTAATCAGTGTGGCGAGTGCATCGATTATTGCCCTACTTTGGCCATCAAACGAGATAACAGCGGAGTGGTACGCATTGATGAAAGCAAGTGCGTCGGATGCCTCATGTGCGCAGGATTTTGCCCGACGGAAAGCATGTTCGTTGTCGAAAAAAGAGAAAAGCCTTTCAAATGTATAGCCTGCGGCATCTGCAGCAAAGAGTGCCCGTCGGAGGCACTTGAGATCAAGCAAGATTAACAAAGGGGGGATAATCCGTGGAGAAGATGAAGCTTCTTGCGGAATGGAAATACGAACCGAAAAAAATCGAAAGAGGATATGCCGGAAGGACGCTTTACGTCAACATTGGCGATCGCTCTTTTATAGAAAAACCCGTTACGGAAGATATGAAGGAGAAGTTCGTCGGCGGAAGGGGATTCGGACTTAAGCTGCTCTGGGACGCAGTGAAGGACACCACAAAGTGGAACGATCCTGAAAACGAGTTGGTAATTTCAGGCGGTCCTTTGTGCGGCATCACCCAATACCCCGGCTCCGGAAAATGTTATACCGTGTTCATCTCACCGCTGACAGAGCAGACCTACGACAGTAACGCAGGAGGCTATTTCGGTCCTTTGCTTAAATTTTCCGGGTGGGACGCCTTGGAGGTTCAGGGCAAATCCGACAGGGATGTAATACTTTTCATCGATGGAGACAACAATAAAGTTGAAGTTTACGAATCTCCCTTCGAGGATATAAATGCCGTTACCATTACAGAAGCTTTGCACGAGTATTTTGCAGACAGCGAAGAGGACAAACGCAACATATCGGTCGTGTCAACCGGAAAGGGGGCAGAAACCACTAATTGGGGATGTCTCAACATGAGTTTCTACGACTTGAGGCGCAAAACTCCGCGCCTGAAACAAGCAGGAAGAGGAGGCGGTGGAACCGTATTTAGAGACAAAAAAATCGCTGCCATCGTCGTCAAAAAAAGGGGCGTAGGTCCTGCCAGCAACAACCCTGCAGATATATCGGTGCTGCAAAGGATGGGCCTTAAGCTCCACAAGGAGATCAGAGACCTGGACGACCAACAGAACAAAATGCGCAAAGTGGGCACCCCTCATTTAAACGAAATAATGAACGAATATCATCTCCTACCTGTTCACAACTACAAGTTCGGCCAACACCCTGAGGCTTCGAAGATCCACTCTAAAATATTCGAAAAACTATTCACGCAAGGAATACCTGACGGATGTTGGTATGGCTGCTCCATGGCCTGCGCGAAAGCAGTAGATGGTTTCGAACTAAAGACAGGTCCTTTGAAGAGCAAAAAGGTTACCGTCGACGGCCCTGAATACGAGACATGTGCAGGGTTGGGATCGAACATCGGCATATTCGATCCCGAATGGATCATTGAAGCAAACTTTTACGCCGATCATTACGGCATCGATACCATATCCTTGGGAACGGGACTCGCTTTCGTATGTGAATGCTTCGAATTGGGTTTTCTAAATAAAGATATCACCAACGGGCTCGAGCTGAAGTTCGGCTCGAAAGATGATCTTATGGAATTGATACACAGAATGGGTCGCGGAGACGATGAATTCGCCCGCATTGTAGGGCTTGGCATACATAAAATGAAAAAGGCATTCGCGGAAAAATACGGAGCCCCCTTCGACGTGATGGAAAAGATAGGAATGGAAGGCCAGGGCATAGAAGTATCAGAGTACGTCCCGAAGGAATCCGTAGCTCAGTGGGGCGGTTATTTCCTCACCCTTAAAGGCCCTCAACACGATGAAGCCTGGCTTATTTTCATGGATAGGGTAAACAAACAACTTCCCACCTTCGAGGATAAAGCTGAGGCGCTTCACTACTTCCCCAACTTCAGGCTATGGTTCTCCCTGGTTGGCCTCTGCAAACTGCCATGGAACGATATCGAACCTGCGGACAACGTGATCAAATATAAAGGTATAGAGGCCGCAAAAGTTCCGGAACACGTTCAAAACTACGTCGATCTCTTCAACGCTGTAACCGGGAAGAACATCACCAAAGAAGAGCTAATAGTCCAATCCGAAAGAGTATACAACTTCCAAAGAGTATTCCAACTGAGAC
This sequence comes from Acetomicrobium thermoterrenum DSM 13490, assembly GCF_900107215.1. NCBI lineage: Bacteria > Thermotogati > Synergistota > Synergistia > Synergistales > Acetomicrobiaceae > Acetomicrobium > Acetomicrobium thermoterrenum. The sequence goes on from NZ_FNPD01000002.1 coordinate 146,658, forward strand.
TGGGCAAGGGAACACGAAGAGAACATAACATACCCTTGAGGGCAATTGGACCCGTTTTTCCCGAAGAGTGGGAGGCCAGGGCGGAATATTACGATAACGAATTAAAGGCGGCAGGCATAGATCCCCAAGGTCTGACCACCGAAGAAAAGATCCGGAAATTACAGGAATATCGCCTGTCTCAATGGGAACAGCTGGTAGATGCAGTGTACAAGCGCAGGGGCTGGAACAAAAACGGCATTCCAACAGTAGAGACCTTGAAGCGTTTAGGAATCGACTATCCGGATGTCGTAGAAGTGGTGAGAAAACACTCAAATCCCGAGGATAACTGGGAGGAGTAAGAATATGATAAGAGTAAACGGCGAGGAGATGGAGTGGCGTCCGGGGCTTACTGTAAAAGACATCCTCGAGGCCAAAAGGTTTGTCTTTCCCATGATCGGAGTTTGGATTAACGATAAACCCGTCCCCCGCGACAAGTTTGAGACAACCACCGTCAACGACGGCGATGAAGTTCAAGTCATACACATGATTAGTGGAGGGTAATAGCCCCGCCATTAAGTCAACGAAAACTCACCTTTCGTCATAAATATAACTTTTCAATGGACACTTCTACAACGTTCGTTGTAGAAGTGTCCATTGAAAAATAACTACACAGGTTAGGGGGCGTTTTAATTGGAGGTAAAAGGAGAACCTAGGCCAAGGATCATCGATTCGTTGATCTCAATAGGAGCGCTGATCTTCGTAATGGCAATCTGCCTCGCAGTATATCACACAGATCCTCACGTTCCACTATTAATGGGATCGCTCTTTGCAAGCATCATCGCACTCAAGGTCGGTTACAAATGGAAAGATATCGAGACGGGTATGATGCAGGGAATTACCCAGGCTTTGCAAGCAATAGTGATACTTGCAATTATCGGATTACTGATAGGAGTGTGGATAAAAGCGGGCGTAGTTCCATCCATGATTTATTACGGACTTATGGTCATTTCGCCAAAATTTTTCCTCGTAGCGACATTGTTAATTTGTTCCATAGTGTCTCTAGCCACAGGTACTTCATGGGGAACCATCGGGACAATGGGCATCGCCCTGATGGGCATAGGAGCTGGCCTCGGGATACCTCCGGCGCAAACGGGAGGCGCGATAATAAGTGGCGCATATTTTGGCGACAAAATATCGCCCCTCTCGGACACGACCAACCTTGCTCCAGCCATGGCCGGAACAGACTTGTTTACCCACATTAAACACACCTTGAAAGTCAGTGCAGTTTCTTATCCTTTAGCGATCTTGATATTTTTATTCTTAGGGATGAAATACTCCTCCACTAATGTCGATCTGTCTCAGATAAAATCTATACAGGATGCCCTCGCCTTGCAGTTCAGCATCAATCCTCTGCTATTATTGCCGCCAATAATAGTAATAATATGCATCGCCTTAAAGGCACCTGCCATTCCAGGTATCACAATCGGCATCATAGCAGGAGCGATTGCAGCAGTAATATTTCAAGACGTTAACTTCGGAGATATAGTTAACGCAGGATACAGCGGATACGAAAGCATTTCCGGCAACGAAATGATCGATGAACTTTTAACCGCTGGGGGTTTGACGGGAATGATGTATTCGATATCCCTTACGATAATAGCAATGATGTTCGGAGGCATAATGGAAAGGACAAAGCAACTCGAGGTCCTTGTTGATGCCCTTCTCAGCAAAGTCAAGACCACGGGCAATTTGGTTGCAGCAACGGCAGGGACATGCATAGCTTCAAATATGCTACTTCCAGAACAGTACATTTCGATCGTCTTGCCAGGCCGAATGTATGCAAATGCCTACCAAAAAATGGGGCTTCACCCCAAAAATTTGTCTAGAGCTCTGGAGTGTTCCGGAACGGTTACGTCATCATTGGTTCCGTGGAACACCTGCGGAGCCTTCATAAAGGGAACATTAGGGATATCTCCCTTTATGTATGGACCATATGCTTTTTTTAATATTTTGACCGTTTTGACTTTAATTATCTTCGGTTATTTCAATATCACCATGACCAGACTTGACGAAGAGCCCGAAACTGTATTACGACTTGGCCAAATGACCGAAGAGTGATTCGAGTGGTCCTTTTAAAAAATAGAGGGGGGTTACCCCCCTCTATTTTTGCTAAGATGTCTTTCCCTCGTCGTTTCCCTTTTGAAGATGATTGTTCCTCCTCCGAAACCTTTCTTTCCAAAGGAGACCGCGCTTTTCGTCTCCACTTATTTCCCTGAACAACGGAATTTCCGTCCAGCCCCAGGGAGTCAAAAGGATGAAGCGAAGGGAAACGCCCATTTCCGTTAATGATTTTATGTGCTTTGAGTACTGAATTACATCGCTCAATTCCCAATTTTCGGCAATAATCCATATCCTTCGGCATGTTTCTTTTGCAAACAGCGCCGCATGATCTATTGCCCACCTCATCGCTTCATCGTTATCGACTGGCGTAAACGAGAGAACGATGGCTTCCTCATGCCCGAACCCGTCTATCTCCGGACCTACAATGTCAGCGTATTCTCTAAGCCATGCCAACTGCTCCAATAAGTATTGCGGATCGTCGAGGTCGTAACCCTCCGAGGCCAATTCTTCTATTCTTTTAACCTCGTCGCCGTTGGAGACAAACCCCCACATGAAGCCCTGAATTTGAGAAAGCAACCTCTCAATGAATGGTGGATAATCTTGCATAGACATCATTTTAAGCAAATCCTCCACATAAAGTTGATTATCGTCGTTTGCACTACGCCTATCCTTCTTGTTTGTCATGTCACCTACACCTCCCGCCATCCCATACAACCGATGGCCGAAAGAGAATAACATAACGGGACTAAAATTTCCAGTGGAAAAATTACTGTATTTGAAGCAAAATAAATATGACAATCAATCAAACAAAAGGAGGACCAGGCCGAATGACGCCTTATACACTGAAAAAAGACAAATCCCAGCTGTTAATAATAGACGTACAGGAACGTTTGTTGCCCGCCATCTGCGATAACACGTCAATTGTAAGAAATATCAAACTACTTTTGAAGGCAGCTCAACTGCTCTCTGTCCCGACGAAATATACAGAGCAATACCCGAAGGGTTTGGGCCCAACTGTTTCCGACATATTGGAGTTGCTTCCCACCGAAACCCCCCGGTTTGAAAAAATCCATTTTTCCTGTTGCGATGAGGGCAATTTCAAAGATTTTCTCGGACAGGAAAGGAAACAGGTAATATTAGCAGGCATAGAGACCCATATATGCATATTGGCCACGGCAATGGATCTGTTAAATGACGGATACCAAGTGGTGATAGCCATGGAGGGGGTGGGAAGCAGGCGTAAAGAACATCATCTTGCTGCCCTCAATGTCCTTTCGCAACGTGGGGCTATGCTATTGCCAACAGAAAGCATTATCTATCAGTGGTTGAGCAAATCGGGGACTCCCGAGTTCAAGAAAATGTTGCCTTTTTTTAAGGAGTAACTTCAAAATGAACGATATTGCCGATCTATTCTTCAAGGGAGCATTCATTAAGTTTTTAGGTACAGGCGGCGCCAGGTTTGTAATGATAAACCAAACCCGCTCCACAGGTGGTATCTGGCTTGGCCTTTTCGGCTACCACGTCCTAATTGATCCGGGTCCGGGTTCGCTGGTAAGAATTTGCGAAGCAGGTACACCCTTCACTCCGGAGATCCTGGAAACGGTCATGCTTACACATAAACATCTGGACCATAGCAATGACATAAATGTTATGGTTGAGGCAATTACGCATGGCGGTTTTAAAAGACGGGGCACTCTCATTCTCCCCCGAGATGCCGCGATGGGAGAAGGGCAAATATTGCTCTCTCACTTCAACACAAAAATTGGCAAAATTCACTACTGGGAGGATGAAAGACTGATACCGCTCAGCGAGGGAATGCTGGAAGCGGTCCGGTTGATTCATCACGGAGTGGAGTGCTACGGCTTTATATTGAGATATCCTGAGATTGCTCCCTTTGGTTTTATAAGCGATACACGATACGATGAAGAAATAGTAAAAAGATATCATGGTTGCAAGGTTTTAGTAGTCAACATGACCTTCAATCACATCAGAAATGGCGTTGACCATTTAGCCGTCGATCATGTCGCTCTGATCAGAGACCTGGTGGCTCCAGAGCTGATCATGCTAAATCATTTTGGCCGAGGAGTAATCGATGCCGGTCCTGAAAAAATTGCCTTATCCTTGACTACCAAAAGCTGCAAGGTTATAGCACCCTTTGACGGCCAAATGATTGATTTAAAATCTTTCGAATCTTTTTTTTTGAGGAGGATACTTAATGTTAATGGAATGGCATCGTGCAATCGAGCTGCACAAAAGAACTAAAGGCAAAGTGAAGGCATACCCATCATTAAGGCTTCGCACCAAAGACGACTTAGCCTGTGCATACTTTCCCGGAAGCTATGCCGCCGCTGACCTGATAAGCAAGAACAATGATGCTTCCTTTGAATACACGGGGAGGGGAAATTCGATCTTCGTCGTTTCGAACGGTTCTTCGATTTTGGACCTCAAGGAACAAGATCCATTTGCAGTATTGCCGATATTGGAGGGCAAATGCCTCATATACAAGATGTTCGGCGACATAAACGCCTTCCCCCTCTGCCTTGAAGCAAAAAGCGCCGAAGAGATCATCGAGACATGTAAATTGATAGCTCCCACTGTCGGTGGTATAAACCTGTCCAACATATCGTCCCTGACATCGTTTGAAATATTAAGGAAACTTCAAAGCTCATTGGATATTCCGGTATCTTCCGATGATCATTACGGAATTGCCGTAGCGCTTTTCGGGGCTCTGAAAAACGCCTTACGTATAGTAGGCAAGGATCTTTCTGATATCAAGATAGCTATATGGGGAGCAGGCAAGGCAGGCATATCGACGGCAAGATTACTACTTTCAGCAGGAGCAAACCGAATAGCAATGGTGAACAGCCATGGCATATTGACAAAGACAAATCCCTACATGAGCAAGGAACAAGCGGAATTGGCGGAAAGATTGGACCTAAACGTGGACTATCAAGATATTAAAGCAGCCATATCTCAAGCCGATGTTCTAATAGGACTATCGACGAAGGACGCCTTCGAACCTGATTACATTAAGCTCATGAACCAAGACCCCATTGTATTTGCCTTGGCACTGCCGGAACCGGAAATTAATCCTGCTTTAGCAAAAGAAAAGGGAGCTGCTATAGTGGCTAGCAGCTTATATTGGACTACGACCATCAATCCTATAGCCAGCTTTCAGGTATATCCGGGGATAATGAGAGGAGCCCTTGATGTCCGCGCAGCGACAATAACGACAAATATGCTTTTAAGGGCAGCCGACGGCTTTGCCCAATCAATTGACGATAAGCGGCTATCTCCCGACAACATAGTGCCGCCTCTTTTTTCCGACGAGGTTACTCCACGCATAGCGGAGGCCGTGGCCCAAGCTGCCATAGAGGAGGGGATCGCCCTTAACCCTCTTCCGAAAAATAAAGTGTATGCACAAACCTGGGAGAGGTTATTCGGCGGAAGGATTATTTAATACCTTTGCTTCATAGGCTAAAAGGGCTTCCTTTATTTTTATGCCCTGTGGACCTCCATAGCCCAATAAATCTCCGTCCTTGCCTATTACCCTATGGCAGGGCACAAAAGGGGGCCATGGGTTGTAGCGCATGATAGTGCCTACAGCCCGTGCTCCCTTTGGTTTTCCGGCCAATGCGGCGACCTCCCCGTAAGTTTTTTTGTGCCCAAAGGGGATGCCTTCCACTATCTCATATACCTTTTTAGAAAATATCGAAGGCCTTTTGGATGTTCCCAACTTTACATTAGGCCTTTCGCCCCTCCAAAATCTGTTCCACGCCTCGAGCAACCACAAAGGCGGGTCTATGGAAGGCTCTAAATAAGAGGGAATCACGCGAACGACAATATCCTCGATATATATAATTTCAAAGGAACAAGCAGGCGAAGGCAATACGCAACGGCTTAATATATTCGGTTTTTTGTTTATTACCACAAGCTCCGGCATCTTTACCACCACAATCTGCTTATGATCAATAAGCTCCCTACTATAGTTACCCGCAGAGAGTGTCTTTCGCTTTTTACCAGAACCTCCCGCGAGAATGGCCCTTTAATCTCCTCCATCTTCGGCCACCTTTTTACAATCAAAGCCCCTGTCCTATCCTTGTAACTAAGATATTCATTGCCGAATTTGCTTTGGAGAAATCCCTCCTCATAGGGTATGATCAAAAGGCAATAGATTATATAAAAGGACACCAAAAAGACCCAAAGGCTCAAACCGCCTGCCATAATCGCCCACCCTAAACCAATGAGGCCATTCCCCAGATAAAGTGGGTTTCTGACAAATGCATAGGGACCCCAAGTAGTTAATTTTGAAGCCTTTACCTCTACGCCTCTATATAACCCGATCGAACCGGCTGCCCAAAACCTGATCGCCTGGCCTGCAGCAACGAAAATAATCCCCCAAATAATGCTTTCATAGGTCGGCTTTGCCAAGAATAGGATAATTAAATAAAGAGCAGTCCACAGACCGCCTCTCCACTTAAAAGCTGTCTTTCTGACTTCCTGTAGATTCATTTTCGCTTTTTCTCTCCAATATACTAGTTATAATGCTCATTCCTATCGTTCTAATGGCGACGGCAACGCCTATTGCTATGGCTAAATAATGCGTAAAAAACCTCCATCCCAGCGACAAAAGACCTGCCATATTGAGAGGAACCAAGGTCTTGTACACCACCACACCACCCCCCTCGGCCACACCGCTTGCTCCGGGAGTCGGTATGAAATATAGGACGAAAAAGAAAAGCCCCTGAAGTATCGTGGCTTTCATAAAGGACACGCTCACGCCTAAAGCATAGGCGAGAAGAGGGAACACCGATACGGTAAAGACAATATAAAGCAAAGTTAAAAGACAAACCAGCGATAACCTCAAAAATCCACTTCTTGCCAATAATTGCATATTATGCACATACAGATCGATTTGTCGATTTAAAAAACGGACTGCCGAGAAGACACGAAAGTTAAAGACTTTTAACTTGTCAATTCGTATCGTAGTTACTTTAGCAATGTGTTTGAGGGAATCTGACTTTGCTACGCTTATGATAATTACAGCGCAAAACAAGATGACAAAGACAACAGCGTAAAGAAACATGCCCTTCATCGTAAGGCTGTCGATAAAGGCTTCCGGAACCATAAACATTGACAGAGGCACAAAAATGCTGAGTACGAGCACCGTTATTATCGTCCTCACTATGGTTAGGGCAACCCCTTTCCCGACTGGTACCCTGTTGCTGTGAAGAGCATATATTACAAGGGGGCCTCCGCCACTTTGAAAGGGGGTAACGGCAGAGCCAAAGGCATTCAAAAAGACCAGCGAAAGAGCCAACTTGAGGGAAACATTCTCGCCAATTATCGCTGCAATTGCCTTAAAGCGAAGAGCATCAAATATCCAAGCGGCGATAGAAAAAAGAAGGGCCAAAGACAGCAACGACATTTTGGCTGAAGCGAACAATCGCCATGTTTCCTCGTCACTGGTGTAATATAGGGCTAATGTGCCAACGCATATTGTTAACCCGATAAAATATAATATTCCCCTCTTCAACGACAAAGGTTGCTTCCTCCCAACACGACAAGACGTTTAAAGAACAATAATATGTTCAAAAGGTATTTTTGCCCTCTCCTCCAAAACCTCAATGAGAACGTAAAGAAACATCGGATTTAATGTACAAAGCCCCCTCAAATAAATCATATTTAACGGCTTCATATAGTGAAGTATCGCAAAAGGACTCCTTTGAGATAGAATGCAGATCATCATCTCTATTGAGAAGTATACCTTTGCACCCTGCATTTCTTGCAAGTTGCACATCTACGAGCGAATCGCCTATTACCCAAGAATTGGATATATCTATATCATACTCACAGATAGCCCTTTTTATCATCCCTGTTTTGGGCTTTCTGCAATCGCAATTAACATTGTAAGGGGGGAAGCCCTCCGTAGGATGGTGGGGACAATAATAAAAGGCATCGATAGCAACGCCATTATCCTTAAATAATCTACCTAAAATATCGTGAACATTTTGCACAAAATCTTCGCTGAAAAAACCTCTCGCAACTCCACTCTGATTCGTAACCACAATCAAAAGATATCCCATCGACTTGAGCAACTTCAAGCCGTCAACAACGCGCGGAAGGACTTTAATTTGAGAAATAGAAGAGAGATATCCTACATCCTCTATTAAAGTGCCGTCACGATCGAGGAAAACCGCTGAGCGCAAACCCTCATTCTCCCTTTGTCGCTATATCGTGAAGTTCGTCCACATAGGGCTTCATCTCCCTGAATTTGGGCAGTATTTCTTCGCGCAAACGATAGGCCAGCTCGAAAAATTTACCCTCCTGCAGGCAGGGCATGGCGTCTTCAAGGGAATGAGTCAAGGCTTGACTGGCATCGAGCAAATTCCCGTCTGCTATACTTTCGCCCTTTACGCCCAACAACATTATGCTGTTTTGTATAACTTTCATTACCCAGCTGATACCTTCCATGAGCTTCGACATCAACATTAGAGCTTCTTGCGTATCTTCGCTTTCGAGTTTCTGTGCGACGAGATCTACTCCCTGCACGACAACAGGAATGTATTTTTTCGTCTCCTCCAAGGCCTCTATGACCAACTCCTTGACGTCCTTCTTTTCACCGTCGATATCCACATACATTGCAGTCACCCTCTATCCTATTATTTTAAATTTTCCTTCCACCATCTAACCATATCTTCAACCGTTTGCCTCAAGGAGAACCTCTGAACAAAGCCTGCTTCCTCTTTCACTTTGCTCAAGTCGTTCCAGTATATGGGTTCATCCTTTTCGCGGACGAGATTTTTGTCCACAACAATTTCCACCTTGACAGGACAACCTTCGAGGACTATATCCAAAAGTTCCTTGATCGAGCACGGCTTCTCTCCCGAAACATTGTAGGCCTCTCCACTCCTTCCGTGTTTTTCGAGGGACAAAAAACAATCAACGGCATCTCTTACGTCAAGGAAAGCCCTTTTCGTATGGAGGTTACCCACTCGAAACACAGGCTCTGTCATTCCAAGCTCGATTACGGCTCTTCTATATGTGAAATCTGAAACTACCTCGCCTTTCCTGCCCGGACCTACACAATTTCCAATGCGAAGCCTTATTATATCAAGCCCGTAAGAACTGAAATAGGTAAAGCCAAGCAGGTCCTGTGTGGCCTTTGAAACGCCATATACGTGGGCGGGCCTGAAGGGCTGATTTTCCTTCACAGGGGTTTCGGAAGGATCGATAAATCCGTAAGCTGCCGTGGAAGAAGCAAGCATGATCCTTGTAGATTTCAGACCCAATTCCAGAAGGGACTCGAACAAATTTAAGGTTCCCAAGACGTTGGTTTCCATTGTGTAAGACGGGGCTTTGAAGGACTCCATGGGATAGCTTTGTGCTGCCATGTGATACACTACATCGGGGCCGACTTCCTCTAAAGCCTCTTTAAGATGAGGCTTATATCTTACGTCAATGTTGTAGGTCTTAACCGCATAGGGTTTTACCATTTCTACGTCAGAAGTTGGACGAAAATAAGATCCGTATACCTCGTATCCGACTTCGGACATTTTTTTGGCCAGATGAGATCCGATAAACCCCCCGATTCCAGTTATAAATGCTCTTTTCAACTGCAAACCCTCCTAAGAACCTAGAATATAAGGTATTTCCCTTTGAGCTTTAAAATAGTCCCCTGGCACACCGATGTCTATGAAATAACCATCCGAACGGAATGAGTAGACAACACCCCTTCGAACCAATTGCGGAACAACCTCCTTCTCCCAGGACAGGCGTCTCAATGGAAGCTCTTCCACGATATCTCTATCGACTACATAAAAACCCCCGTTGACCAACCAAAAACCACCTTCTTCTGGCGGGACGTTCTTTTCTCCGAAGGATACTACCTTGGATTCGTCATTGACCTTCAGGGGATCTACCCGGGTCAGATCCTTCCATGGCCTAGCTGCAATAGTCAGTTTTGCACTTTTGTTGACATGGAAATCGAACATTTCACCCAAATCCATATCGAGCAAAGTATCGCCATTCATGAAGAAAAAAGTCCCCTCGTCGATATAGGGCAATGCATTTCGCAGTGCTCCGCCTTTGTCTAAGGGCTCTTTCTCCAGGCTGTAAGTCGCTTTAAGGTTCCATTTGCTCCCATCTTCGACAAAGGCCATAATCTTATCTGCACCATACCCCAGAAGCAGCAGGATTTTTGTAATCCCCCTGCAGCTTAACATGGTCAACAGCCAATCCAAAAAGGGCCTCCCCGCTATAGGCGCCAAGGCCTTGGGAACGTCCGAGACGACGCCTCTAAGACGTGTTCCCAAACCGCCGGCTAGTATTACAGCCAATCTACTTCTATTTTCTTCCATCGAAAAGTCCATCCTCCACCAAACCACAGATGATATGCCCCCAAAGCATGTGAACTTCTTGGATTCTGGGCGTATCTTCCGATGGCACGCTCAAAAGGACGTCACACAGGGAAGACATTTCATCCACCTTTCGACCGGTAAAACCGATCGTCTTTAAACCCTTCTTTTTCGCATAATCCAAGGCCTTTAATACATTCGCGCTTTTGCCGCTGGTGGAAAGCCCTACGAGCACATCCCCAGGCCTACCAAAGGCCTCGATCTGCCTTACGAAGACATCGGAATAGTCGTAGTCATTGGCAATCGCCGTCAACGCGCTTGTGTTGGCATGCAAGGCCATGGCAGGAAGGGCTTTTCTTTCCCTTTTAAATCTCCCCACCAGCTCGGCTGCCAAATGCTGTGCATCAGCAGCTGAACCGCCGTTTCCGCAAAACAAAACCTTGCCTCCGCCTTTATAGGCAAGAATTATCAACTCAGCCGCCATCTTCACGCAACCAAGCAAATCGTCGCTCAAGAGCATCTTTTTTAATTCTATGGAATCATTTATCTGATCCTCTATGAATTTGATCAATCATAACGCTCCTTTCATGCTAAAAGCTCCGCACAGGCACTAAAGACCTCATCAACACCTATTTTTGACATGCATGCAAAATCACCGTATACACACTCTTTTCCGACACAGGGCGCGCAGGGCAATGAGGGGGCCACCACCCTATGCCTCGTCCCCCAAGGGCCATATCTTTCTGGACTTGATGGCCCATAAAGGCCCACCACAGGAACGCCCACGGCGCTTCCTATATGCAATGTGCCCGTGTCGTTGGTAACGAAAAGGGAGGCCATACCAAGAAGAGCACCTAGCTCTGTCAGCGGAACCTTTCCCGTTAAATCAAGAGCGTCGATCTCTTGCAGCCCCTTCAGAACTTCCATGCCCAGGGCACGTTCTTCCTCGGAATATCCTATCACACCTATTACGGCACCGAATTCCGAGATCAAGCGCCTGCCCAAACTTACAAACCCTTCTACAGGCCATCTCTTAGGTGGCCAGTTGGCTCCGGGGTTAAATATCACCAGTTTTCGATCCTTAAGCTCATCTTTATATTTTGTTTTAACCATTTCTTTCGTCTCGAAAGGCACGAAAAACCTCAATTGCCTTATCCGTATTGGAATGCCAAGAGACGCTAAGGCCTGCAAAGTCCTTTCTGCTTCATGTAATGTCTTGGGCAAAAATACCTCCCGCAAACCCCATAGGGGCGCGTAGCGGGCCCCCGAAAACAGGGGCATTACAGTTGCCCTGAGGTCGACAATCAGGTCATATTTCCCCTGCCTCATTAGCTTAATCGCCCTCAATCTCCCTTTGAATCCGGAAAATTCACCTCCCCTATCGTAGACTCTTATTTTATCCCACATCGGGTCTTCGGAGAGGGCAGCTATTGCCCTAGGGCCTACCCATAGGGTAAATTCGGCCTTCGGCAAAAAAAGCCTCAAGTTCCACAATGCAGCAGAGGCCATAACCATATCCCCAAGACATGAAAGGCCTATTACCAACACCCTTTCGATTCTATTCTGATCTATCCGCAAAGAAACTGCCTCCTGCCAAAAATACCTTTTTCGCTGTTCCGACATGAATATTTTACCATCACGAACGAAAAAGCGAAGCTCGTGGCGTCATATCCTGACTCTGCTTGCCAAAGCACCTTAAAGGCAGATACAAAATATGTCGATACTACTTATAGCGTTAAACCATGTTATCATAAATAATGAAAATTTCTCCGATTAATAATAAGGAGGTTATCTCCATGGCTACAACCAACCCTCTCTTTCAGGTAACAGGCTTGGCCTCTGGGATAGATTGGGGCACGATGATCGATAAGGTTATGGAACAGGAGCGCAAGGTCACCGACATTTGGACAGCTGAAAAGGAAAAGCTGGAATTTAAAATAGATCTCTACAACGAATTCAGCGCAAACTTCAAGAGTTTGCGTTCAGCGTTGACACCTCTGAAACTGGAATCTACATACACGGCTAAAACCGCTGAAATTACAAACGTTGGTAGCTCTCTGGACCCCACTTCGGTTTTGAGCATAACGGCAACACCCGATGCGGAAATCGCAAGATACGATATTGAGGTGTTGCAGCTGGCCAAATCCCACAGCATCGCAAGCAAAAGGCTTGACGATCCGACGCAAACCATAGGAGATCTAATAAACGAATTTACCGGGGGAAGTTTTACCGTAGGATCGGGCGACAACATCGCTACAATTCAGGTCACGGCCAACGACACCATCTCCTCTTTGGCATCCAAGATTAATTCAGCCACGACTGACGATGGAGAAAGTATAGGAGTATCGGCTAAGATATTGGATAACAGGTTGATAATTACCAGCAATGAGACGGGAGAGGCTAATGCAATAACGGTTACAGATGACGATGGCATATTAAACGCCCTGGAAATTTGGGATGGATCCGATTTTATCAATGAACTACAAGCAGCACAGGACGCTAAAATTAAAATTGACGGACTCGAAGTCAAAAGATCCGGCAATGAGATTTCCGACCTTATAGAGGGCCTCACTTTAAAGCTCAACGGCACGGGCCATGTCGTGACCGATATAGTATTGGATGCCGAAAAGGCAGTTAACGCCATCGCTGACTTTATTGATGCCTATAATGCGGCCATGGATTGGATAAACATCAGGGTTTCGGAAAAACCTATCGAAGACCCTCAGGAGGAATACCAAAAGAAGATAGGGTTACTCAGAGGAGATTCCCTGTTGTGGCAAACCAAATCCAGAATGCGATCTTTAATCTCTGATCCCGTAGCAACGGACGGCGTGTTTGCAATGCTTTCTCAGATCGGCATTACAACCGAAGCTACCGACTACGGCAAAAGCGGAATGTTGGAATTCGACGTAGACAAGTTTATGAGCGCCATGACCACGAATTCCGATGATGTCGCAGCTTTGATGACAACGGTGATGTCGAAGATGGATACCTTCATCGGAAACACGATAGACAACGTCCCTGTAGCAGTCGGAAACACCACAGGCACCAAAGGACGCGTTGCAAGTCAGATAAATTACCTGAACAATAGAATTACGGCAATAGACAAAAGAATCTCCGATTTTGAAGAACGTCTTGCCATAAAAGAAAAGGGACTAATAGAACAATACAGCCAGATGGAAATCATCCTCTCCCAGCTTACATCGCAGGCCAATTGGCTTTCAGGAATTGTAACTCAATTATCGTCTTTCGGCTCCGGAGCTTAATTGCTGACATTTGAGGTAAGCCAGCTTTTTAATATGTTAAAGGCTGGCTTTTTCTTTTATCCTTCTCCTTTGAAATATATCGAATAACACCAAAAGAGCCGAAAAAACCACGCCCATAAGAACTCCCTCTCCGGGAAGCCTCAAAATGGGCCATAAACAGGCCGCTCCAATCCCCACCGCACCCGAAGCAAAGGCCATCGATGGAAGCAGCCTTCCGTAAAGTACCGTTGCAAGAAGGGGCACAAAAACCCCTGCTCCCCTGAGGCCCATGCTAAGATAGCTCCATTGAAGTATGAAAGAACCGGCAGCTTTCAGGCTCGCAATAAAAGCTATGAGTATCACGACTAAAAGGCTTAGCCGATTTACCAGAAGACTAACTCTGCTCGAAGTAATTTTTTTAAAAGAAACAAAAAGATCATAGGACACAGTTGTGGCAACTCCCAAAGACAGCCCCGCCGCAGTTCCCAGTGAAGTTATAAAAAGCGTTGCCCAAGCAATCCCGCTGAACACTTTGGGAAAATAATTATACAAAAAATAGGGAAGCGCCTGCGAGGGCTCGATGATCACACCTTCTCTCCTCAGAGCTAACCCAATCCAAATGCCTAGTAGACCTATAGGTGGCATTAACACTGCTGACAGCAGCGCTCCTTTTTTTGCCGTACTCTCGTTTGAGGCCGACAAGACGGCCTGGGCATAAATTTGCGTTCCCAGGGTTCCGACGATCAGAGAAAGACAGGCGTTCGATTCCCTTAAAACACCTCTTGCGAAGAGCGAAAAATAGGGAAATTCAGGAAGCTCTCTTACCAGGGCCCAGGGGGTGTGGCCCATCCTGTAAGCAACTACACCGCAGGCAATTAGGGTGATATATAATAAAATCAGTTTTGTCTGTCCTATAGCGCTATAGCTTTTTGTGCCCCCGGAATAGATAAATAAAAGTATGAGAAAAGCAACGAGCAAGCTCAAAGCCCAAGACGGCAAAGGTACTATGGCCGACAATAATGCACTCGACGCAAGAAACTGGGCAACTACAGCCATAAGAGTCCCGATAGCGGAACCGACTGCAGCCAACCTGCTCATCCGGAGACCGTAGTGATTAGACAGAAACTGCGCCAATGTAGTGACCTTAGACCTTCTCAGCGGCTCGGCTATGAAGAGTGCCAAAAGAAGGCACCCTATTCCTCCTCCAAGAGTAAACCACCAAGCTGATAAACCATAAACATAAGCCATCTCCGCAGTCCCAACTGTAGATGCTCCTCCCACAAGGGCGCCTAGCAATATTCCGGAAACCGCAAAGGGGCTTGCCCTTCTGCCCGCCAATGAATATCCCTCTTCGTCTATTTTCTTTCCCGATGCGATAACGCCTATGGATATAACGAATGTCAGCGTAATGACTACCGATAGAAAAAACATATGACGTGCCACCCTTCACAGCTATAGTATTGATTTATTTTTTATGCTTTAACTTTTATGTCATCACAATCCCAATGCAAGGGGTACCAAAAGGGGAACTAGAAGCGTCAGCAAAAAACCCGATATAAAAGAATAAATTGCAATATCGGGAGAATTACTCTTGACGATAACGGGCAAGGCGGTATCCATTGCCGTCGCACCCGCTACGCCTACTGCTTCAAAAGATCCGATATATTTACTTATCAGCGGTATCGATATCAGGGCAATGACCTCTCTTATCACGTTCGAAAGAAAGGCTACGGTTCCAAGTTCCACGCTGTGCATCTGAGTGATGAGAACCCCTGAAAGAGAATACCATCCGAAACCGGCGCCAACTGCCAGGGTCTCATTTAAAGGCATTCTCAATAATATCGAGGCCAAAGAAGAACCAAACCCTGTCCCTAAAACCGTTGCCACAGGAACGATAAAAAGCTTTATCCCATCTTCTCTGATGTTTCTAAGCGCTTCCTTATTGCAGCCAAGATCAATTCCCACGGAAAAGAGCAGTATGAACAATCCTAATGTGATAATTAAATTAGTTACGTTGCTTAAAGAAAATATCGCGAGCTTTCCAATCAAGATCCCGCTTGTCAAACAGGCAACTATGATGACGATCAAGGGTTCATCATTCCCTTTTTGTCAGAAATCTGACGAATATATTTATACAAAATATTGTACCTAAAATAGACAAAAAAGAAATCGCGGCAGCTTTATAGCCCAAGTTCCCTAACGCCTTGAGCACTTCTCCGTTGCTTCCAATCTCAATACCTATTGCCAACAGCAATAAAATAAGACATAACGTCTGAACTCTCCCGTTATGCCTTTTTATAAAGTTTGGGACCCTCCCGAAATATCCTACTAGCGCTCCCGCCAACATAAAGGCAACGTAAAAATAAACGCTGTTGTCAACCAAAAATCCAAGGAATTTCATGCCGGCCCGATCACCTTTGTGTTTTTATATTTT
The DNA here is from genome assembly GCF_900107215.1 of Acetomicrobium thermoterrenum DSM 13490. Taxonomy (NCBI): domain Bacteria; kingdom Thermotogati; phylum Synergistota; class Synergistia; order Synergistales; family Acetomicrobiaceae; genus Acetomicrobium; species Acetomicrobium thermoterrenum. Next base: position 162,794 of record NZ_FNPD01000002.1, read on the forward strand.
ATAAACCTGGACATGTTACCTAATAGCTTTTTGAGATTTCTTGCCTACACATCATTTGAAAATATCCTATTGCAGAATATACTTTACTTCAAGGCTTAAAAAACTTTTATTCTTTGTCTTAGTTATTGTAATTCATATTACATACATATTAATATCTCAGCGTGGTGATGTGAATGTTCGATTTACCCGAGAAGATCAAACGCGGCGTCGGCGAAGCGGTGTGCGCCTATTCCATGATCGAAGAAGGCGATAATATCTTAGTTGGATTATCCGGAGGGAAGGACAGTTCGTTGCTCCTCATTGCCCTAAAACACTTACAAAGAGTGAGCCCCATCAGATTCAATATAGAAGCCATGATTGTAGATCCAACGGGCGGGCAGTTTGATCCCGCGGGGCTGAAGGATTTTTGCGAAAGCCTCGATGTGCCCTTTACGCATTATGCCTATCCTATATTTGAAATTATAAAAATCAGAAGGGAAAAATCCCCCTGCAGTTTTTGCGCGAACATGAGAAGAGGGATTTTGAGCGGGATCGCAAAGGACAGAGGGTTTAGGAAGATAGCTCTGGGACATCATCTAACCGATGCCACCGTTACGTTAATGCTGAATATTTTTTTCTCCGGAAAACTTCATACGCTACAGCCAAAAACGTGGCAAAGCAGAACGCAAACATGGGTGATCAGGCCTTTGATATTCCTTCCAGAGGAAACTTTGATATCGGCAGCTTCCGAGATGGACCTGCCGGAACGGGGACCAAAATGTCCTTACGGGGACGACACGAAGAGAAAGAGAATGAATGAAATCCTGAAAAATATACTTGAAGAAGCGCCACAAGGAGAATACAGCACATTAAGGGCACTTCGCAAGACACTTTGGGCTACTTAGGCAAGCGAAAGGACTGAGGAAGAAGCTCTGAAAGGCGGTTTCGCTGAAACTTACCTTCCATATCAAACGATATTATTTCCATATCGCCAAATTCGGCCATTACCTGAAGACACGCTCCACAGGGGGGAACTATAGAGTCGGCACATATAATCATCATCTCGAAGACCCGCTCTCCCTGAGCGACGGCAGAACACAGAGCAACCCTTTCGGCACAAATAGTTAGTCCGTAGGAGGAATTTTCAACGTTACATCCGGCGTAAATACGGCCCGATTGGGCGAGCAAAGCGGCACCCACCGAAAAACCGGAGTAGGGGGCATAGGCATTTTCCCGCCCCCTCATTGCCACATCATAAAGTTTCGACACTATATCCATTGCGACATCAGACCTACCTCAAAAGGCCCGAAACGATAACGTCAATAGCTTCGTTCTCGGTCAAACCTTTGGCCATCAGACCCCACAGCTTTTCGTTAGCTATACGGCCTATGGCAGCTTCGTGGGTTATCTCGGCTCCGGGATGAACCACGGAGACGACGGGAACGGCTTCAGCTTTCGCATTTCCTTGCACTATTTCAGTGCAATCGACATGACCTTTCGCTCCGTCAGCAGCTCCCTGCACTTCTCCGAAGAACTTGCCGAAGCTGTTGTCTTTCAATACAACTCTCGCTTTGGCTAATCCGCTAGACTTTTCCCCGGATAACCTTATCGTATCTTTAACGTTGCAGCTATCGTCGTATTTTCCGTAAACTTTGGAGGTTATCTCCGCACTTCCAAGCCAACCGATGACATCTACTTCCACGTCGAGGGACAGAATACCTACCCTTCCCTCGATTAACGAAAAATTGCTCACGTACCTGCCCTTTTCATCCACCACGACGCGGGTCAGCGGCCTGACTTCGATCTTTCCCTCAGGTCCGTGGACGTGCACTTCTTCATATGTCATGTCAGCGCCTTTGCCCACGATTATATCGCCCTCCATCGCATGGAGGAATTTTACGGCATTCGGAAAAATACAGTGCGAGTAAAATTTAGCTTTCGCGCCTTCTTCCAGCACGATCCTGCTTTCTATGACTTGCTTTCCCTCTTTGCCAAGGTGGCCAAAACAAAGATGCACGGGTTTCTTTAAAACCGCTCCTGCTTTTACGGTAAAGGATGCCCTAATGCCAAATTCAGTCTCTTCGGCGTCGATTTCAAGACCGGGGATGTCTTTTGCAGCGATGATATTGTTGGCATGAACTATAACATGAGCATCGTCGGTCTTGATGGGTTCTCCCGCCTTTTCGGCTATTTCTATCAGTGACATATATTCATTACTGAGATTCATTGGAAATCACCCCTCTGACTAAAAGTGGGTCTGAACAGGGGCTGCACAGCGACATTAAGTATTGCTTTACGGCAATTGGCTGTCCCTCGAGCATGACCTTGCCGTTGCAAAGCAGGTAAGCCCTATCGCAGGCCGAAGCTATGTCATCTCTATGGGTTATCACCAATACGCTGCTACCGAAATCTATTAATTTTTTAAAAAGCTTTATCACATCGCCCAAAGCCAGAAGATCTACTCCCGAATCGGGTTCGTCTAAGATGGCAAGCTTGGGCCTCATTAAATAGATAGACGCAAGCTCTAACCTTTTTCTCTCTCCTCCGGATAGAGCCTTGTCGACAAAACGATCCAGGTAAAAAGGTTCCATCTGAATAAAATCCAAAGCCTCTTCCAGTTCTCTTCTCGTCGCATCCTTACGCGACAACCTAAGATATTCGGCTACGGTAATTCCTTCATATCTGGCCGGATATTGCCATGCTAAAGTTATCCCTAATCTCGATCTTTCGGTAATCGAAAAATCGGTAATATCCTTTCCTTCAAAGAAGATCCTGCCGGAATTGGGCCTATAGGAAGGAAGGCCCATAACAGTATAGGCTAACGTCGTCTTTCCCGCACCGTTTCGGCCCAACACTCCAGTTATCTCTCCATGCTCGACTCGCAAATTGACTTGATCGAGCAGTTTTTTCCCGTTTTCTCGGGTTACCGTTACTTCATCTACTTGAAGCAAGGGGGTATCTGTCATTTATAACTTCCTCCGTTACGCATTCCAAACTTGGAATCATATTATAATCTCCATTTTTTGGCATGCTCCAAAATATTCTTCAACTTCCTTCACATATTCCTTGTATCCCTTGCGGCCCATGAGCGAATATATATACCGTTTCCCCTGTTCCACTCCAGGTTGATCGAAGGGATTGATTTTCATCAAAAAACCGACAAGAGCTGTTACATATTCATAGAAGAACACCAACGCACCAATATATCTCTCGGAAACTTCAGGAATCTTAAGGTAAATAATCGGCTTTCCGGCTTTTACCAAAGCCGAAGCCGTCGAACGAGCCTCTATACTCAACAGATCTCCGAGGGCTTTTCCGTATAAAAACTCCAAATCCTTCAATGCATCTATATCTACAACGTCCGGCAATAGGAATAACGGCCTATTATTTACGTCGATAATCGTAATTAGCTTATCGTCCGGGCCTTCCGCGTAAAGTTGAAGCTGGGAATGCTGATCTATAGCTCCGAGAGCACGCACAGGAGTGGTGCCGCATCCCTCTTTGCCAAGGCTTTCTCCCCAAAGCTGAGCAAACCATTCGGCAAAATCGGCAAGATCGTCTCCATAGGGCATCATAACGGCCATATTACGGCCGGCTTTAGCGTGCAACAGGTTAATGCAGGCCAATAGCCATGCGGGGTTTTCCCAAAGGTGCGACCGCAAGGCAAGTCTTTGATCCATCTCCTTGGCACCTTGAACCAGCTTTTCGATGTTGATACCCAAAGCGGAAGCCGTTGCCAACCCTACCGAGGAAAGAACAGAATACCTGCCCCCCACGCTTTCTGGAATATTCAAACTCCTACAACCTGTAGATTTGGCAAATTTGCGCAGAATGCCCTTTCTAGGATCGGTAATTATCAAAAAATTGTCGCTTGCCCTTTCGCCCATCTTTTCCCTGACCTTTTGCCATGCCCATAAAAAGTGCGCAGCCGTTTCCGTCGTGCTTCCCGATTTGCTGACGACTATAAATGCTGTCTTCGACAAATCAAGCCGATCCAGTAAAGATACTGCCGTCTTGGGATCCGGATTTTCCAGCAGATAAAACTTGGGGGCCTTTCTGACGGAAGCATCAAGTTCGTTGTAAAAAGGGGGAAGGAGTGCCTTTGCAAGCATTCTGTTTCCCAAAGCAGATCCGCCAATGCCTATTTGCACGATGGCTTCAAAGCCGGAAAGCCAACGCCCAATTTCAATCGTTTCGGACAAATCCTGATAGGGCAGGTTAATCCAACCAAAGCCATCAACGTCGTCCCTCCCCTTTTCCCGCAACAGGACATCGGCTTCTTCCACCATTCTTGAAAGATCATCGATATTTTCTCTCAAGACGGGACGATCTCCACCTACAAAAGCACCTCCGACGCTTACGCTCAACAGCTCGTCCAAAAGGTATTCCCCCTTTAAAATTAAGCTAATCTAATATACTGTTCTCCTTTAAAAGCTCCTTAATGGTCTCAGGATCATAACCGACAATAAACTTATCGCCTATGAAGGTTACGGGCACACCCATTTGGCCAGTTCGCCTCACCATGTCCATAGCAGCAGCCCTGTCTTTGCTGACGTCTACCTCCTCATACTCGACACCCAAGTCTTTTAAATATTCTTTTACCTTTGTACACCACGGACATGTGGGAGTACTATAAACTTTCACAGTCATATTCTACACCTTCCTCTGATTTGAAAAATTAGGGTTACCAAACATACGTAAAGAATATAGCATAATACCCGCAAAGGCGCAACAACTCGCGATAAAAAAAGCCCGAGGATCTTCTAAGTACGAATCAATAGTGTTATATTATCCCTAAATTCATTTTTTTGACCAGCTTTTCAAATAGGAGGGAAGCCCATGCTTTCAACAAAACAAGATGACGAGCAGGCTTTACAGAACATTATCGAGACCTTTAGGGGTAAAAAGGGCATCACAATTTCGCTTTTATCGAAAATACAAGAAAGTTACGGCTATTTGCCACAAGAAGTATTGAGCAGGGTAGCCAAAGAGCTCGATATTCCCGAAGCAAGTCTCTATGGTGTAGCGACATTTTATGCCATGTTTAGATTTAAACCTTTAGGCAAATATACCATAAAACTCTGCAGAGGAACGGCTTGTCATGTACAGGGATCCTTGTTAATAGCTCAAGAAGTGATGAGACATCTGGGAATTTCGGAAGGAGAGACGACGGACGACGGACTTTTTACGTTGGAGCTTGTCGCCTGTCTCGGATGCTGCAGCCTGGCTCCTGTTATGATGGTCGGAGAAGACGTTTATGGTCGCCTGACGCCCGATAGGGCCGTAAAGGTTCTGGATAGCTACAGAACGAACAAAAGAGGTGAAGGCAATAATGACTAATACAATAGTGCGCGTTGGGATGGCAAGCTGTGGTTTGGCATCGGGGGCAGACTCCGTTTATGAGGAACTCTCCAAAGTGCTTGTCGGAGACGAAAATACTATTTTAAAAAAGGTCGGATGTATTGGCCTGTGCTCATATGAACCTTTAGTTGAAGTAGAAATCGAGGGCAAGAGAACCATTTATGGATATATGACACCCGAATTGGCCAAGGAATTGGTCGGCTCCTCCTTTCGCCCCACTTCAGCCCTAAAAGAAAAGATTATATACAGCGATGAGGAAACTCAGGCGCCGGAAAATAACAGGATGGCAAAGCAGGTCAGGATAGTTCTCAGAAACTGCGGGATAATTGACCCGGAAAAAATAGACGAGGCCATTTCCAGAGGGGCTTATGAGGCGTTTTCAAAGGCCGTGAAGGAAATGTCTCCCGATGAAGTCATAGATGAAGTGTACAGATCAGGCCTTAGGGGTCGTGGTGGCGCAGGATTCCCAACGGGGCTTAAGTGGAAATTTACGCGACAAGCCAAGGGAGAATCCAAATATGTGATTTGCAATGCCGACGAAGGAGATCCGGGCGCCTTTATGGACAGGTCCGTATTGGAGGGTGACCCCCACGCCGTCATAGAGGGTATGGCTATATGCGCTTACGCCGTCGGTGCTTCTCACGGTTATATTTATTGTCGAGCAGAATATCCTTTGGCCATAAAAAGGATAAACATAGCTCTTGACCAGGCACGCGAAAGAGGCTTTTTGGGAGACAACGTTTTTGGCAGCGGCTTTAATTTCGATATAGAGATAAAAGAAGGGGCCGGGGCATTTGTTTGCGGCGAAGAGACAGCCCTGATAGCCTCAATAGAAGGAAAACGGGGAATGCCGCGACCTCGACCTCCCTTTCCAGCCGAAAGCGGCGTTTGGGGAAAGCCGACCAACATTAACAACGTGGAAACCTATGCAAACGTGCCGTGGATAATACGACATGGAGCATCGGAATTCTCAGCTTTTGGTACGGAAAAAAGCAAGGGAACGAAGGTATTTGCCCTCGCCGGCAAGGTAGCCAAAGGAGGCCTCATCGAAATTCCAATGGGAATGCCCATCAGAGAAGTAATATATGATATTGGCGGCGGAATCGCCGACGGAAAAGAGATCAAAGCAGTACAAATGGGCGGGCCGTCGGGAGGATGCATACCTTCCTGGCTTCTCGATACACCGGTAGATTACGAATCCATAACAGCCACGGGAGCAATCATGGGTTCCGGAGGTATGATTGTTTTGGACGAAACAAGCTGCGTCGTCGATGTGGCAAAGTTTTTTCTGAACTTCACACAACGCGAATCCTGCGGAAAATGTCCCTTTTGCAGAATAGGTACAAAAAGAATGCTAGAGATATTAGAACGCATCAGCAACGGAGAGGGAAAGATGGAGGATCTTGATCTGCTTTATGAACTGGCATTACAGGTAAAGGAAGGTTCCCTATGCGGTCTTGGACAGACGGCCCCAAACCCTGTGTTGACTACGCTAAAATACTTCAGAGAGGAATACGAAACTCATGTTAAGGACAAGAAATGTCCCGCAAAGGTGTGCCCTTCTCTCATTCGCTACACAATAAATACCGATCTATGCATAGGTTGTACTAGATGTGCCAGGATATGTCCCGTTGGCGCAATTAGCGGCAAAGTTAAGGAACCCCACGAAATAGACGACGCCAAATGCGTGAGATGCGGGCAATGCAAACAGACCTGTCCTGTCTCTGCTATATTTGTTGATTGAGGAGGCTTTTAGGTATGGAGCGAAACATTAGAGTATTGCTAAACGGTCGTGAAGTCTACGGTTACCCGGGACAAACGATATTAGATCTTTGCAAGGATTGTGGTGTGGACATACCTTTTCTGTGTTACGATCCGCATCTTTCGACACACGGAGGATGTTCTGTTTGCCTGGTGGAAGTGAAGGGGGCCAAGGCTTTGGTGCGAGCCTGCTCCAATAAGATATCCCAGGGCATGGAGATATACACCAATACGGAAAGAACTGTCGCGGCAAGGAGGACAGCTCTGGAGCTTTTGTTATCGGATCACTTTGGAGATTGCAGACCGCCCTGTACTCTTGCCTGCCCTGCCAGAGGTGATGTTCAAGGTTACGTAAACTTAGCTGCCTCCGGCTTTTACAAAGAAGCCTTGGACTTGCTCCACGAAAACGTAACCCTTCCTGCTTCCATAGGACGAATTTGTCCTGCACCCTGCCAGGAAAAGTGCAGACGCAATTTCGTCGACGAAGAACCTGTTTCCATAAGGGAGATCAAGCGCTTCGTAGGAGACTGGGCCATCGAAAATGGCATGCTGGGCCACATAGACGAAATACAGGAAAACGGCCACAACGTAGCTATTGTAGGGGGAGGCCCCGCTGGATTATCGGCTGCCTTTTTTCTCAGAAAAAAAGGTTATGCCGTGACTATTTTCGAGAAAGAATCGCATCTGGGAGGCATGATGCGATACGGGATCCCAGAGTACAGGCTACCCCGAGACATCATGCAGAAAGAAATAGACTGGTTGCTGTCGTGGGGCATAAAGGTCCAGACGGACACTGCCCTTGGAAGAGATATAACTTTAGAGCAATTGCGCAGGGAATTTGATGCCATATTGCTCGCCTTTGGCTGCTGGCAAAGCACACCTTTACGCGTCCCGGGAGAGGACCTAAAGGGTGTATTTGGCGGAATAAATTTCCTGTATCAGGTGAATAACCGTCTTCCCGTAGAGATAGGCAAGAAAGTCGCTGTCATCGGGGGTGGAAATACCGCAATGGACGCCTGTCGATGCGCCAAAAGGCTTGGGGCTGAAGAAGTTACAGTAGTTTACAGACGCACAAGACAGGAAATGCCGGCCGAGGACGCTGAAATCGAGGAGGCAATGGAAGAAGGGATAAACTTTATTTTCCTTGCAGCACCCAAGGAAATATCAGGTGACGAATCGGTCCGTGAACTTGTGTGCGAAAAGATGGTCCTTGGCGAGCCCGACGAATCGGGAAGAAGAAGGCCCATTCCTACGGGAGAAACATTTACCTTGACTGTAGATACCGTGATAGCTGCAATAGGACAAAGGGCCGTACTCGACTTTCTGCCGCCTGAAATCCACGACGGCCGAAAGATTTTAGGCGATGACAACTACGCTACCCCTCTCGAAAAGGTATTTCTATGCGGAGATTTGAGGACCGGACCCGATATAGCAATTGCGGCTATAGGGGAAGGCCATTTTGCTGCTGAATCTATACATCATTTTATTACCCGCGGATATCCCAAGCGCCCCTTTGAATGCGACGTCACAAGAGAAGACCTAGGGCCCGAAGATTTCAGGGACAAGAAAAAACAACCCAGGGAAATGCCTAAAATCTTCCCGGCAGAGGAAAGACTTGAAAAACCCTTCAAAGAATTCAGCAAGGGGCTCACGGAAGAGCAGGTAAAAAGAGATGCCAGCCGATGCATGGAGTGCGGATGTCCCGACGTCTTCGAATGCAAATTGCGCTCTTATTCGATCGAATACGAGGCTTCGCCTACACGGCTTAGCGGAGAAAGGATAAAGCGCCTTGAGGAAAAATTGAAATACTTCGACAGAAACATGGATAAATGTATACTTTGTGGAAGATGCGTCAGGACCTGCGATGAGATCGTCGGACTACATGCCATTGATTTTGTAAGCAGGGGATTTGTCTCGACAATACACGATGCATACATGAAGCCCTTGGATGAATCTGAATGCACGGGGTGCGGCCTTTGCGTGCAGCTATGCCCCGTCGGCGCTCTTACCGAGAAACGAAAAGAGCGTTGGCCTCACAGTGAAATCCCAACGGCCACAAAGACCACCTGCGGTGAATGCTCTCTTGGGTGCGAGATATATGTAAATGCCGACAAGGGGAAACGTAATGTAGTGCGGGTTACCACAGAGTTGGGGTCCCCAACTTCGCCCACTCGCGGGCTGTGTTGTTTCAAGGCGCGAACCTTCCATTTAAAAAGACAAAGGCCGGAAATAAATAAAGATATCAAGGAAACTTTGCCTGAACTCGTCGACTTCCTTCGTTCCGAAGGAGTTGTCTCGCTATTTTTAGGGAACTCGCTGAGCAACGAAGAATATGAGTCCATAAAAGAGTTTTTAAACCGTAAAGGGCAAAATATCGCAGTCTCAATTTTGGAAGCCGATGACTTTAAAGCTTTCACGTCCCTTGCCGAGGAGGCAAACTTGAAGAGATGTACGCTGGGACAAATCTACGAATCCGATGTCGTCTTCCTTATTGACGAAAACATGGATCAGGAAGTACCTTTGATCACCACGATGTTACGCAAAAATGTCAGAGAAGATGGCTTAAATGTAATTTACTTGGGAAGCGATCCTGGATTGCTCGACAGGGGTACCACAATTTTACTGAAGACCGATGTAGCGGAAATATATCCTATACTCGAATCTTTCACAGATGAAAAGCTGATCAAAAAGACATCGGAGCTCTCGGGGATAAAGGAGACAACGCTTATCAGGGCAATAAATACACTAAAATCAGCCAAATATCCTATTTTCTTGGCGGGACCAAAAGTTACCTCAAATGCCTCTTCAGCCAAGGCGTTCGTAAAATTATGTTCGACCTTGGACAAATGCTCCTACATACCTCTCTATCGGGGTGCTAATACCGAGGGAGCTTTACGCGTACTTGGAGATATTTTAACTCCGACAATCGATAATCTGAGCATGATCAAGAAGGGCCAGGTTACAAAGCTGGTGTTGGTCGAACCCGATCAAGCCACCGTTGAAGTCCTACAAGGGGTCAATGCGGACAATCGTGCCAAATGTGCCCTCTTGGCATCGAGATCATTCGAGGATATTAAAGCAGATCTGGTAATGCCAATTGCGGGTTGGTACGAAAGGCGGGGAAAGGTAATAAACGTATCGGGAGAGATCTTGAAACAAGAAATAACCGTAATACCTCAGAAAAAGAGCAAAACCCTATCTTCGTTAATCAAAGCACTCACAGAAATCTGAAAAACGTCAGAAAATGCAAAATAATTAAGCGGGAGGATTCTCCCGCTTAATTATTATATTCGAGCTAGGGATACAAAGTATATTTACTCTTCTTCCGCCTCAGCTTGAGCCTGAGCTATTATCTTTTTGGCCAGGTCTTGAGGGACTTCTTCGTAGTGAGAATATTCCATGGAGAAACTGCCTCGGCCCGAAGTCATGGAACGAAGGACGATGGCATACCTGAACATTTCCGCAAGAGGCACTTGGGCCTTAACCACCTGTAATCTCCCTCTGCTCTCGATACCCATAATTCTCCCTCTTCTAGAGTTCAAATCGCCCATGACATCGCCCAGATACTCCTCGGGCACTACTACTTCCACGTCCATGATCGGTTCAAGTAAGACGGGAGAGCCTTCCATAAAACACTTCTTGAAAGCCATTGAAGCTGCTATTTTAAAGGCCATTTCTGAAGAATCGACTTCATGGTAAGAGCCGTCGTAAAGAACGGCCTTAAAATCTATGGCAGGATAGCCGGCAAGGACACCCTTTTGAGCTGCCTCTCTTAATCCTTTTTCGACGGCAGGAATGTATTGCTTGGGAACGACCCCACCGACAATACGATCCTCAAACTCGACACCGCTGCCCCGCTCTGTAGGCTGCAACTCAAGCCACACGTCCCCGTATTGTCCTCGGCCACCGGTTTGCTTCTTGTATTTGCCTTGCGCTTTAGAGGGCTTTTTGATGGTCTCTCTGTATGGAACTTTGGGTAAACGAGTTTCGAGTTCCACGCCATATCTTTCTTTAATGCGCGACAGGACTACGTCCAGATGTAAATCTCCCATGCCTGAAAGGAGGTGGTCTCCGGTTTCAACGTTTTTCTCATAGCGCAACGTGGAATCCTCTTCGAGCATGCGATGAATAGCGTTAGACAGCTTATCTTCGTCAGCCCTGCTTTTAGGAACGACTGCCAGGCTATAAACGGGATTCGGAAATTGAATCGCGGGAAACGTAAAATCGACTCCCTTGACTGCAACGGTATCCCCGACACCGGCGTTTTGCAACTTGGGGATAGCCACAATGTCTCCCACTGTCACCTCTTTAACGTCCTTCCCTTCCTTGCCCCTCATGAACCTTAGAGAGCTTATCCTTTCCTCGACCTTTTTATTTACAATGAATACAGATTGATCCGAAGTCAAGGTCCCTGAAAATACTCTAACGAATGATAGCTTTCCCACATAGGGATCGACCATGACTTTAAAACAGAGAGAGCTGAATTTCTCATTGGGATCGGGCTTCACTTTTACTTCATTGCCCTCTGCATCTATCGCCTTTCTGGGAAACATATCTACTGGGGAGGGCAGAATATCGGTTATGGTATCTAAAAGCTGGAATATTCCGATATTCGCAAGAGCCGAACCGGGCAATACGGGCATCACTATCCTATTTAACACCGCCTTTTTCAATGCCTCTACCAACTCTTGTTCTTCCAGTTCTTCTCCGTCGAGGTAACGCATCATCAGTTCATCGTCAACTTCCACTACCCTCTCCACCAAGGCTTCACGGGCAGAGGAAAGTCCTTCCTCGAGTTCGGAGGGACAATCAATCTCCTTATACTCTCGACTTCCATCACCTTTATATATAAAGGCCTTTCCGGTCAGCACATTTACTAAGCCTTTAAAATTTGTTTCCTGACCGATGGGTAAAAACAACGGAAGTGCTTTATTCGTCAAAACCTCCTGAATTTCTTTCAATGTCCTGTAAAAATCAGCATTTTCCCTTTCCACTTTATTTATAAAAAACAGTACGGGTACGGAAAAATCCTCGGCAAAATCGAAGGCCTTTTCAGTTTGAACTTCCACGCCATCGACTCCGCTTACAACTATAACCGCCGAGTCAGCCACTCGCATTCCCGAACGCAGATCTCCAATGAAATCGGCATAACCAGGGGTATCAAGAACAAACATCCTTTTGCCATTATAGTCGAAGGTTGCGACAGATGTATTGATAGAAATCTGTCTCTTCTGTTCTTCGGCGTCATAATCGCTGACGGTATTGCCATCCTCTACTTTACCTAAACGTCCAATAACTTCCGCATCGAACAACATTGCCTCGACCAGCGATGTCTTTCCTGCACCTCCGTGAGCTGCTACCGCAATCGTTCTCGTATCCTCAGGTTTGTGCGCTCCCATCGTCCTACCCCCCTAATTTAAATCTTGCTCATGATGAGCGATTGCACCTCTTTCGGATCTGCCTGTCCTTTCGTTTCTCTCATGACAATGCCCTGTAAAAATTTAACTTTTTTACCTTTTTTATCCTTGCCAGCTCTTATCTCTTCTACAACCTCAGCGTTTTCAGCTAGGACTTTGACGACAATTGCTTCCAAATCGGAGCCTGTTAATTTACCTGTGCTTAACCCTAAAGCTCTAATGGCGTCATCGACATTTAATGATTTTTCCAACATCATGGCGAAAACCTCTTTTGCAGCTGTCGTCGAAAGATCCCCTCTATCGATTCGAGACAAAAGAAGGGCCATCTCATCCGGCGGTATCGTAAGCTCCTCTGCAGAAATTGCTCTCTCGTTTAATACCCTCATTATTTCAGTCCTTATCCAGTTTGACGCCACTTTAACGGGAGATCCTCGTTTGACTAGATCATCCATGAGAAGAGCCACATCGCGCCGCTCCGTAAGTACCTCCGCCTCTTCGAGGGATAAACCGTAATCGCTGATAAATCTGTCCCTTACTTCCCACGGAAGTTCGGGCAGTTCCTTGCACAACTGAACTATGGTTCTCTCATCCACGACAAGGGGAGGAAGATCGGGATCGGGAAAATATCTGTAATCCTCGGCTTCTTCCTTGCTGCGGCTTGAAATGGTCTTACCCGAATCGTCATCCCAATGCCTGGTCTCGCGAACTATCGTCTCCCCTTTGCTTTTAACTTCTTTCTGCCTTTCGTATTCGTACTCCAGGGCTCTCTCTAAAGCTTTTAGGGAGTTCATATTTTTTACTTCTACCTTTTCACCCCATTTGCCGCCCGATTCCATTATCGAAATGTTTGCGTCAACTCTCAACGATCCCGACTCCATGTCGCCGTCAGAAACCCCGAGATATCTGACCAATTGACGCAATCTAGACACGAACTCCCTTGCCTGCTTTGGGGATGTTATGTCAGGTTGGGTGACTATTTCCATCAAAGGAACTCCCGACCGGTTATAATCTACAAGAGAATAATCAGCACCCATCAACCTTCCGCCGACAGCAGCATGGACAAGTTTTCCGGCATCTTCTTCCAAATGAAGTCTTTGTATTCTGATCTTGTGCGCCTTTCCGTCATCATTTACCTCAAGATGACCATCAACGGCAAGGGGCAAATCGTATTGACTTATCTGGTAGGCCTTGGGAAGATCGGGATAAAAATAATGTTTTCTATGGAACACGGTATGGGTATTGACTTTGCACCGCATAGCCAAGGCCATCCTGACTGCATACATTATGGCCCTTTCGTTAATGACCGGAAGAGATCCCGGCAAACCCAGGCAGATAGGGCATACATGGTTGTTTGGCCTAGCGCCAATATAATCAGTCGAACAAGAGCAAAACATCTTGGATTTCGTCGATAATTGAACATGAATTTCCAGTCCTATTACAGGAATAAATTCGTTCACTTTCGATCGCCCCCTAAAGCAGTTGCAGCCGGTCCTACTACCTGTTCAATAACCGAAGCCGCTTTTAAGATATCGCCTTCTCCAAACTTCTTTCCTATCAATTGAACGCCCACGGGCAGCCCGGACTGGCTCATCGATGCTCTCATCGACAAAGCTGGCAAGCCCGCCAAATTAACGGGTATAGTAAAAAGGTCTGCCATGTAGGCTTTGACTGGGTCAGTCAGCTTCTCGCCCCGTTTAAAGGGTAACGTAGGCGTTGCAGGAGTTATCAAGACATCGGCTTTTGAAAAGGCTGCATTGAATTCTCTGATGATGAGCTGCCTCACCTTCTGTGCCTGCAAGTAATAGGCATCGTATCTGCTGGAACCTAGGACGAACGTCCCGATCAGTATTCTCCTTTTTACTTCGGGGCCGAAACCTGAGCCGCGGCTTTTGAGGTACAGTTCCTTCAAATCATCGGCAGCCACGGAAAAACCGTATTGCACTCCGTCGAAACGGGCCAAATTGGAGCTTGCTTCGGCTGGCGCTATAGTGTAGTAACAAGGAAGGCCGTATCGTGTCGATATCGGCAAATCGACCTCCACTATTTCAGCACCAGACTCCTGGCATATTTCTATGGTTTGGGAAATTGCTCTTTTTATCTCATCATCAATTTCTAGGGATTCATAACCCGCCAAATATCCAACTTTAAAACCTTCAAGGGAAGTTACGTTTAAAAATTCGGCGTAATTCGGCCTTTCCTTTCTGGCACATGTAGCATCTCTGGCGTCAGGTTCAGATATGACCTGTAAAATTGCCGCTACGTCCTTCAAACTTCTGGCAAAAGGGCCAATTTGATCCAACGAAGAAGCAAAGGCAATTAAGCCGAACCTACTGACTAGGCCGTATGTCGGCTTTAATCCATACACCCCACAAAAGGCAGCAGGTTGCCTAATGGAGCCACCGGTGTCACTTCCCAAAGCAATGGGAGCATAACCTGCAGCAACGGATGCGGCACTACCTCCCGAGCTTCCCCCAGGCACTCTGGACAAATCCCATGGGTTCAAGGCCGGGCCAAAGGCAGAAAACTCCGTCGAGCTTCCCATAGCAAATTCATCCATGTTGGCTTTGCCAATTATCACCGCTCCGGCGCGCTCTAAGCATTCAACTACATGTGCACTGTAGGGAGAAATCCAATTTTCCAGCATCCTACTTCCGCAGGTAGTCCTTACCCCGTCGACTGTAATGTTATCCTTCACTACAACGGGCACTCCGAAAAGGGACCCCAACTCTTCGCCCCTCGCTAAAGCAGCATCCAACATCCACGATCTGGAACGGGCCTCTTCGTAGAGAGGCGTTATAAGGGCGTTCAAATTTCTTTCGTTAACCTCTATGTATTCCAGGGCCGTCTCTATTACATCTGAAACCGTGAAATCACCTTTTTTGTAACCTTCCACAAGATCTAAAGCCGATAACTTCAAAAACTCGCTATTTTTCATCGTGATCGCCCTCCACAATTCGCGGCACCTTGAAGTAGCCCTCTTCGGAGACCGGAGCCTGGGAAAGCACCTCGCTGTATCTGTTCCACGCCACAACTTCGTCTTTACGCCAGGGCATGGGTTCCATATCCTCTAGACTAAAGGGATTTATATCCTTTGCATTAAGTTCGCTTAACGTCTGAAGCTGATCCAAAATATTTTTAAACTGCGTACCGATATGTTTAATTTCATCTTCATTGAGCTCCAGCATGGCCAACTTGGCTACGCGTCTTATTTCTTCGACTAGTCCATCCGATGTCCCACTCATAGCACAAACCTCCTCAATTTCCTTTTTTCGACTTTGCTTCGTCGACCCATATCCAAAAAGTTTGCTCATCAACAATTTTAACACCAAGTTCCTGGGCTTTTGCCAACTTGCTTCCCGGGTTACGACCAACTACGACGAAAGCTACATTCCTGCTCACGGAACTAGATGGAATTGCCCCAAGATCCTTAACTATATTTTCTGCCTCGTTCCTGGTAGCCTTTTCAAGTTCGCCTGTAAAAACTATTTTCCACCCTTCCCAAGGTCCCTCTTGCCTTTCGGACTCTTCCTCCGCCATCTTAATGCCACATCTGGCCAAATCCTTTATGGTAGCAAGGTTTTTTTCATCTCTGAAGAATGCCACGATGGATGAAGCGATCTGGGGGCCAATACCCGGAATGTCCGATAGATCCTGGATGTCCGCCTTGGCCAGGTTATCCATACTTTTAAATCTTTCGGCTAATATTTCTGCCGTCCTGGAACCGACATATCTAATGCCAAGGGCATATATAAGCCTCGAAAGGGGCCTGTCCTTTGAGCTGTTAATGGCATTTATTAATTTTTCAGCAGATTTTGGACCCATTCTGTCGAGGGAAATTAGATCTTCCTTTTTCAGCTTATACAGATCCGCAAATCCACCGACCATCTTTTTATCCACCAACTGCTCTATTATCTTTTCGCCCAAACCCTTTATATCCATAGCGTCACGGGAAGCAAAATGTTTTATACTTTCCTTTATTTGAGCCGGGCATGACTTGTTCGGACATCGATAAGCAACTTCGCCTACCAACCTGACCACTGTTGCTCCGCAAACAGGACAATTCTCCGGTATGGCAAAAGGTCTCTCTTGGCCCGTCCTTGCCGAGTAGTCCACTCGAACTACTTCCGGTATAATTTCGCCCGCCTTGCGCACGTATACGTAATCTCCAACCCGCACATCCAGGCGCTTTATTTCGTCTTCATTGTGTAGGCTTGCACGCTGGACCACGGTACCGGCAAGCCTGACCGGTTCTAGTATTGCAACGGGGGTGAGGGCACCCGTTCTGCCGACTGAAACTTCTATCCTCAAAAGGCGCGTCCTTTGTTCTTCCGCCGGATATTTAAACGCTATCTGCCATCTTGGAGCTTTAGCGGTAGTTCCCAGCAGTTCGTAGGCTGTCAGATCGTCTACTTTAACCACCACGCCATCGGTAGCATAGGCCAAGGAGTGTCTTTTTTCTTTCCATTCTTCTATGTAGTTCCACAACCCTTCAAAGTTTTTACATATCCTCTCATTCCCCTGGGTGGGAAAGCCCTTGTTTCGCAGCCAGGAAAGGACTTGAAATTGAGAAAACAGGCCGTACTCTTCCGGATGGACTACCTGATAGACGAAAATGCGAAGCCTGCGTTTGGCGGTCACGTTAGGATCAAGCTGTCTTAAACTGCCAGCAGCAGCATTCCTCGGGTTGGCAAAAAGGGGCTCCCCATCTTCTTCGCGAGATCTGTTGAGCGAGGCGAAGTCTTCCTTGGTCATGTAAACTTCGCCTCTGACCTCAAGTCTTCCAGGCAAAAGTTCCATAAGCCGCAAGGGAAGGCTCTTGATGGTCCGCAAATTCTCTGTAACGTCCTCGCCGACCCTTCCATCTCCCCTCGTGGCTCCCAAAACAAAGCGTCCATCTTCATAAACTAAAGACACGGCAATGCCGTCTACTTTCAGTTCTGTAGTAAAATCTACTTCTCTTTCCAGAATTCGATGTACCCTGGAGACGAAACTTTGAAGCTCTTCTTGAGTAAAAACGTTGTCCATGGAAAGCATGGGAATCTCGTGAACTACTTTCCTGAATTCCTCTTTCGGTTTCCCGCCCACTCTTTGAGTAGGAGAATCGGGAGTTATAATTTCCGGGAAACGCCTTTCAAGCTCTACCAGCTCTCTGTAAAGGGCATCATATTCCTCATCTGTAATAACCGGAGAATCGAGGACATAATAGTAATAGTTGTGTTTTTCTATCTCTTTTCTCAGCCCTTCTGCCCTTTTTTTAGCTTCCCCCAAATCCACCAACATCACTCCTTGGGACGCATCGTAGGAAACAGAATGACATCTCTGATTGAACTTGAATTGGTCAAAAACATCGTCAATCGATCTATTCCGATGCCCAATCCGCCCGTTGGCGGTAAACCGTGCTCCAGGGCTGTTACAAAGTCCTCATCGAAGGCATGGGCTTCCTCATCTCCTGCTTCTCTCTTTTTAAGTTGATCCAAGAAACGTTCTCTCTGATCCAGTGGATCGTTAAGCTCGCTAAAGGCATTTGCGACCTCAGCTCCGCATATAAAAAGCTCGAACCTTCGGGTAAAGTCGGGGTTTTCAGGATCACGTTTGGCAAGTGGCGATATTTCCACGGGATAACCCAATACGAAAGTAGGTTGTATAAGTTTGTCCTCCACAAAATTATCAAAAAATTCTGTCATGATCAAAAGCCTGCTCTCGTTTCCCTTTATTTCGAGACCCCTTTCCTTTGCTATCCTTCTGGCTTCCTCGTCGGTAATATTTAAAAAATCAACACCACAATGTTCCTTGACCAAATCCACCATGGTTGCCCTCCTAAAAGGGGGTTCGTAATTTATCATATGCTCTCCGTAGGGCAATTGCCTGCTTCCCATGGCATCAGCACAGGCCACTATAATTTCCTCGGTCAGGTTCATCATATCATCGTAGTTGGCATAGGCCCAGTAAACTTCCATTGCCGTAAATTCGGGATTATGCATGGAATCTATGCCTTCGTTTCTGAAATTCTTACCTATTTCATACACGCGTTCATACATGCCGACGATCAGTCGCTTCAGGTAAAGCTCGGTGGCTATCCTAAGATATAGGTTTATGCCCAAAGCATTGTGAAAAGTAATGAAAGGCCTGGCCGTCGCCCCTCCTGCTATGGGAGATAGCATTGGCGTCTCGACCTCGAGCGTCCCGTGGGACTCCAATACTTCTCTGAAGGTCTTTATGATCTTTGCTCGCTTCCGAAAAACTTCCCTAACCTCAGGATTGGCTATGAGATCTAAGTAACGCTGTCTATAACGAACCTCTGTGTCTTTCAGGCCGTGCCATTTTTCGGGCAATGGCCTTAAAGCCTTGCTCAATAACTTGAAATCAGTCACCAAAAGCGATAGCTCGCCCCTCTTCGTTCTGAAGGGATGTCCGACGATTCCAAGATAATCTCCGGTATCTACCCACTTCTTGAACCATTCGTAATCCTCATTGAGAGTATCAAACCTAAAATAAAGTTGAAGCCTGTCGGTATCGTCTTCGAGATGGACAAATGATGCCTTACCATGTTTTCTGATTGCCATTACGCGACCGGCAGTTTTAATGAGGGCGTCTTCGTCCATCTCGTCCGGTCCTAAATGGGAAAAATTAGAACGAACGAAAGATAATTTATGCTCCTTATCCCACTTATCGATCACAAAGGGGTTAAATCCGGCATCCTTGCGAAGCCGTTCTAATTTTTCCATCCGTTGTTTTATTATTTCCCTTTCCGGAGTAGATCGTTCTTCCATATTAGTGTTTTCGGTGCTCATTCATTGCTTCCTCCTTAGCGCAAAAGTCACTAAAATTATTGGCAAAAGAATTAAATAATTCAAAGGCTTGTGTAATGCCATGGGCTCTTGCCATAGAAGATCGCAATTGTGAAGCCCCAGGCATTCCTTTAAAAATACATGATAAGAAGCGACGAAGCAAGTGCATGGCTAAATTATCCTTAACTTGACACAAATCGGATAGAAAAGAACGAAATATCTCCCTCTGAAATTCAAAGGTAGCTTTTCTGTCATTTCGAAAGCCCAACTTAGCCAGGGCATCTAAAACGATGAAAGGATCTTTCAAGGCACCTCGCGCCACTAAAACCCCTATGCAACCCTTTTCCAAATAATCGAGTACGTCGTCTGAGGTAAAAACGTCTCCTGTACCCGTTATTTTACCCGGGAAAGCTCTGGCTACCTCGCCGATAATATTTCTGTCGGAACTTCCCTTATACCCCTGCGAAACGGTTCTTCCATGCAAAGCTACGTTCTTGGCGCCAGCAGAGATCAATAGATCACACCAACTTGCTACATCCTTCAAATTGCGACTGGGAATTCTGGTTTTAACCCATATCGGAAATCCTAAATTTTTGGCCTGTCTAATCATCTCAGCGGCCACATGGGGGCGATTTATTAATGACGCGCCGCCACCGGATGCCATAACTTTTTTCGAAGGACAGGCCATGTTAATGCTTAAGGCCTCAAAGGAGCTGATTCGGAAGGCTTCCTGAGCGGCTTCCAAAAGGGAAGCCACATCTCCAGAAAAAAGCTGCAACACCAACGGACCCTCGTCATGATGCCGTTGCAAAGAATAAAATGCAGAGGAATGTCCTTCCATCAAAGCTCTGGAAGCAACCATCTCTGTATGGGCCAAACCGACACCTACCCGAAAAAACATCCTTCTGACGGGCCAGGATGTTATATCTGCCATTGGGGCAAGCCATAGAGGGTTATTTGGCATTTTGTTCATATATAAGTCTCAAGCCCTCCAACGTTAAATTGGAATCAACTGTATTTATTCTGCTCGACCATCTAGCGACTATCTCGGCATGCCCTCCCGTAGCAATGACTTTTGGCGTTTCCTTCTGCTCTTGCGACATTCGATCAACTAAACCATCTATCAAACCCGCATATCCTATAAGTATACCTGACCTCATCGATTCTGACGTAGATCTGCCAACGACCCTCTTTGGAGGCTCGAGAGTGACGAGGGGGAGTTTTGCCGTCTTTCCGAATAGCGCCTCTATGCTGGCAAGCAAGCCAGGTGCTATTGCACCACCGAGGTAAACGCAGTTTGACGTCACGTAATCAAGGGTAACTGCCGTGCCAAAATCGACAACTATTACAGGACATCCATGATGATGAACAGCCGCCACCGCATTTACAAGCCTGTCTGCTCCGATTTCGGCCGGTGCTTCGTACCCCACTTCGATTCCAAGATCAAGCTCTGAATTTACAACCATAGATTCGATGCCCAAGTATTTGCATATGCCACGGCTCCAGGCAGCTTCCAATGGCGGAACCACACTCGATATTATTGACCCTGAGATGAGATCTTGACTTATTTTAGTCATATTAAGCAATCCCGTAAGGTATATCCCCAGCTCGTCTTCGGTACGCCTTTCAGAGGTGAGTCTCCAATCGGCGATCAGGCAAGCGCCATCAAAGATACCAACGCAAGTGTGGGTATTTCCTATATCTAGCACAAGAAGCATTGCAAAAACCTCCCATCAAATCAAGATAATAACATTATATAAACGAACAACCCACAACTTGAAAGACAAAAATTCCTAAAATTGTTAAAACTTAATCTTTTGGCCAATATAATAAAAAATATTCCAAGGGAAATAAAGGGCCAGGGCCAAACTTCCGTAAGGGTTGCAGGCATCAAAGATGAAATCAGATTAAGCGCCCTTTCAACGGCTACCAACACTCCCTCTATCAAGAGAAGGAAAGGCCTGCCAATTTCGAAGGGCAAGAAAGCAAATGGAGCAAAAAGAATTACTGTCAAAAACAAAATGCCGAACATCGGAATGGCAATGGGATTAATTACAAGCCCTGCCAATGGCAGCGTTCCAAATGTTGCAAGGACACAACCGGCGTTAACAACCCAAAGGAGAGAACTCAGTATAAAGGGCAAAAACTTTTTGGGAAAAATCTCCATGCAACCGATTGTCAGAGCAGACATCACGGATAATTTCCATCCGATATCCCACACGAACCACGGTCTCCACAATATTAAAGATATGGCCGCTAAGCTGACGGCCTGAAGAAGCTTTATCGGTCTTCCGATCAACTTACCGATCAAAGCGAAGGTAACCATCAATCCGGCACGGGTAGCGCTCGCTGCAAAACCTGTAAAGATCAAGTATACAAATAAAAAAAGAATGGATATTTGTACCTTGAGCCTAGATCCTCTTAAAGTCGAAAAGATTACCCCCACAAGAAGGGCTACGTGGAAGCCGGAGACAGCCAACAAGTGAGAGGTGCCCCAGCTTGAATGAAGTTTCACCAATTCCGGGTCCCTCACGCCCAAAAGCATTGCCAAAAGATATCCCCGAACTCTTGGAGGATAATTCAGCAGTATCCATTCTTTCAACGATGATCGCCAACGATAAACGCTCAAAGGAGAGCTCTTGCGGGACTTTTTCACTTGAAGGCCTACCAGACGACCCACTACACCCCTGGACCTCCAATAAGTATAGGGATTAAATCCGATGTTCCTGCGCTCTATCGGCAATACCGACGCCTTTATACCGACGAAGTCTCCTTCCTTTAAAGCTAAAGAAGGAGATGTAAAACCGACAAATTTTCCCTTGGGTGTCTTGAATACGACTGCCCTTTTGCCGCCCCAGGGCCTTTCGAAAGCAACAACGGCCTTTTCCGCGAGCCTGCCGCTTAAAAAGAGATCTGTCTCTACTCTATAGCTCGACCACAGGCTACCAAACATGCTAACAACAAAGCAGAGGATAAAAACATACGAAGAATTCGGTGTTCCATCGTAGGCACAAAATCCTAAGCCTAAAAAAATAAACCCAGAGACAATGCCCGACAGCCAAAAAGGGAAACCCTTTCCCGTCAAAAGGATGGAAATCACTAGGGATAATAACAAGGATAAACAAGGAGCTTCCCTGAATAACTTCATCGATAGCCAACGGTAATCAGAGGCCTGATTTTTTCCATCTTCTTGGGACCTATTCCCTTTACTTCAAGCAGCTCCTCGACAGAACGAAAACCTCCCTTGTCTTCCCGATAGGATAATATCGCTTGAGCTGTCTTGGGCCCTATTCCGGGCAGCGACTGCAACATCTCGGCAGTTGCACTATTCAGATCTATTAAATCGGAACTACCATGATAGTCCTCAAAGGCATCTTCATCTATTTTCGGGGGCTTCAATTTACCATTTTGGTCTATAAAGACCGCTCCATTTTGCTCACTCAACGTTAGCGGGATATGTTCTCCTTTTTCGGGTACATGGACGTGACACCCATCTTTCAAGTTCGCCGCTAAATTGACGGCAACTGAATCGGCTTTCTCGGTAAGCCCCCCTGCTTCTGCCACCAATTCGTATACCCTGGATCCTTCCGGCAGTTTGTATACGCCCGGACTTTTAACTGCTCCCGTGATATACAAAACCCACACCTTCTCGGGAATGGACGTTCCTGCACCATTTGCGTCGTTTTCTCTTTTTACTCCTTCGAATTTGGTGTTTGTAAGCTCATCGAGGCCGTAATATTTTTCATCTGTTTCATGGACTTTCGATTTGCCTAACGAATAGGCTGTCGAAATGCCGATTGCCAAGATTAAGCATAGAAAAGCTGCTGCTATCCCTTTGAATCTTTTCCCTTTGCTGTATTTTTCAATTTTTCTTTTCGCTTCCTGTATTTTAAATTCTGACTTCGAGGACATCGCTAAAATCTCTAAAAGATACTATTTCGCCATATAAATACCAATTAGACGCACCAGTTATGCGCACTTTGCACAATTTGCCGAGCATGCTTTCATCTCCCGGCACAAGCACCACCTTATCCGTAGGCGTCCTGCCCTGCAACATACCTTTGCCCTTAGGGGCAAAGTCGTCGAGCAATACTTCAAAAACCTTACCCTCTAAGATTTTGTTTTTTTTAAATGAAATAGCGTCTTGCAATTCGTTTACGATTGAAAGCCTTCTCTTTTTTTCTTCTTCAGGGATTTGATCGGGCATATTGGCTGCCGGAGTACCCTCTCTCGGAGAATAGGAAGCGGTATGAACTAAGCCGAATTCCATTGTTTTCAACATCTCTAATGTGCATTGAAAGTCTTCCTCCGTCTCACCAGGGAAACCAACGATTAGGTCGCTGGTTATAGAAACTTCGGGCAGGGCCTCTCGCAGGCGCTTTATTATTCTTCCGTAGCCCTCAACTGTGTAACCCCTGTTCATTTTCTTCAAAATCCTGTCGCTCCCCGACTGAATCGGGAGGTTAACGGCCGGACAAATTTTCGATTCCTCTGCCATTGCTTTTATTACGTCTTCGGTGAAGTCGCGTGGGTGAGAAGTGGTAAAACGAACTCTCAATAGTCGGGGAACCTTAGCCACATCTCGCAGGAGATTAGAGAATCGATAACTTTCTTTAAGATCCTTGCCGTAGGAGTCGACGTTCTGCCCTAAAAGAGTGACCTCGAGGACACCATCATCTACGAGCTCGGATACTTCCTTTAATATCTCGTTAGGTCGCCTCGACACAAACCTCCCCCGCACATAGGGCACAATACAATAAGTGCAGAAATTGTCGCATCCATGGGCAATGGTTACGAATGCCTTATAGGGATTGCTTCTGATTACTGGAGCATCATGTAGATCTATCATTTCCCTGGGATCTTCGTCGAGATATAAGACAGTTTTATGCCTCATTGCATTCTCTAAAGCATCGGGAACCCATCCTATATGTCTCGGTCCTGTTACGACCTTCACTTGAGGAAACCTCCGAAGCAAATCAGCTCCCATGTTCTGGGCCATACATCCGATAACTGCCAAAAGAGGCTTACCCTTTGTCTTGTAGAGTTTCCCGTAACGCCCAATCTCGCTTAACACCTTTTGCTCGGCCTTTTCTCTAATGCTACAGGTTACAATTACCACTGCATCAGCTTCGTTTCTATCGGTCTCAATCCAGCCTCTTCGTATTAAGGATGTTCTCAACCGATCTCCATCGTATTGATTCATCTGACAACCGTATATATCGATAGCGAAACTAAAAGCCATTAATATCATTCCCTTTGCTGATCTTATCTTACAAAGATATTATAGGAACTTATCCATGGTCTAACATCACAGACTTAACAACATCCTTATGGCGCTTACCGTCACCACAACAGACAGTATCAACCTTAGCCACCTATTTCCTTTTAAAATGGCAAAATGCGCCCCTGCAATACCCCCCATGAAATTGCCTATTGCCAAAACGACACCTAATGGAAAGTTAACCATCCCGTTAAGGAGGAAAATCGCTAAGCTTAATGTGGTGAACATTGCTATGACTACGACTTTTAACGCATTGGCGTGAAGAAGATCCTTACCTCCCAACCCGACAAGTGCCCATAAAAGTAAAAAACCTACACCCGCCTGTATAAATCCTCCGTAAATACCTATTAGAAACATGGCAAGGATCAAAACCCATCTGGGCAAGGAAATCTCGCGTTCGCGCTCCCACATATCCGGCTTCAATACCAAAAGTACGGCCATGCAACATATCAACACTGCTACTGCTATCCTCAAATATCTCTCATCCAAACTAACCGCTCCAAATGTGCCCAAGGCAGCACCTAAAAGAGAGGGCAACCCAAAAAACAAACAATCTTTGAGACGAAAAAGTGATTTTTTATGAAAGTGTTGGGCAGCAAAGACGTTTTGAAACAAAACACCAACGCGATTAGTTGCGTTAGCCACCGATACATCTAAACCCATAAAAACTAAAAGAGGTATGGTAAGCAGGCTTCCCCCTCCGGCTAACACGTTCAAAAAACCTGAGCAAAAACCAACGGCAATCACCAATGCAACAGACAATATTGACATTAAGATTCCTCCGATATTTTCAAAAAAATTTTAACGAAATGTGCATGATAATTAAACCAAGCCATATGACTTTGTCAAGTATTGTTTTGCTTTAATATCCTGACATTGCACTTTTTATCGCCTTCACCATCGGAAATCGCTGTGAAACCATTGAAATTCTCTCCATTTTGGGATACAATTTAGGTAAACCTAAATTAGAGGTGACATACCATGAAAAAATCAGCAATAGCGGTGTTAGCGGTAACAATACTGATATGCTTTTTTGGCTCAGCTTTGGCTCAGGGAAGTTATGGATTCAATGGAAAACATTTAGGTTATACACAGCACAATATTTATAACCCTAATACGATAAAAGAATGGAACCACGGACATGCGACAAGTCATATTGCAGGATACAGGTATTATTCTGCTGCCGTGCCATATAAAGTCAAAATCCCCACTTACATAAACCATAACATACGTCACATACAACAACATCGATTTAACTTACGATCAACATTGTATACAGATCCGGCAAACAGATTTAGGATATATCGTCTTCACGAATCGATGTTATCTCTTCAAAACGAAATCGATAGTTGGAAACTAAGACAAAAAATCAGACTGCACAACTTATATGAAAAATAAATCGCCACATCCAGCAAAGGAAGACCCTCAACCTCGTCATTTCACGGGCAATTACGATGTTTCGATTGACATAGCCGATAAATGTTGTAAAATTCTTAAAGCCTAAGCGATCCATAAAGCTCTTTCCTCAAGGAGGTAAGGTATATGTCGACACAGAGAACCCAACAAGACGATGTCATCCTTATGACACGTGAGGGATATCAGAAGTTGAGGGCCGAATTGATTAAACTAAGAAGCGAAGGCCGATCGGAAATATCTCAGCAACTCGAAGAGGCCAGATCCTTTGGCGATTTGAGCGAAAACGCAGAATATCATGCAGCTAAAGAGGCCCAGGCAAAACTAGAGGCCAGAATTCAACAGTTGGAAACACAGTTATCCAAAGCTAAGGTGATAGAGAACGACCAAATAGATACCAGCCAGGTGACTTTAGGGACCAAGGTAACATTGAAAGACTTGGACTTGAATAGAGAATTCACCTATGTAATCGTTAATTCGGAAGAAACCGATCCCAATAATCACAAAATTTCTGTCTCCAGTCCCGTAGGACAGGCGATAATAGGAAAGAGCGTGGGAGATGAGGTTATAGCAAGGGCGCCTCGCGGCGTTAGACGTCTTAAAATTCTTAATATAGACGTATAAAGACAAAATGCTTGAAAAAAGTCTATAAGCGTCTTGATTTTTCTTTATATTTAATTAGAGCTTCTTATTCAGCGTATTTTGGATAAGTTCCTTCACAAATCTGTCGAAATCCCATCCGATCGCCTTTGCAGCTTTAGGGACCAAACTGGTACTCGTCAGTCCTGGAACAGTATTTACTTCCAATACATAGGGATTCCCTTGGGTATCGAGGCGCATATCTACCCTGCTATACAGGCCACACCCCAAGCTGATATGGGCCATGAGCGCGGCCTCTTGAGCCTTTTTGGCAATCGAATCCTCTAATTGCGCCGGCACGAAATATGCGCTGTTGCCGGGTGTATATTTCGCTTTATAGCTATAAAGCGAATTTTTGGGGACTATTTCGATCACGGGAAAAGCTTGCGGCTTGTCGTCGTCCCAAACAGCAACGGTTATCTCTTTTCCAGAGATGTAACGCTCTGCAATGATAAGGCTATCGTAGCTTGAAGCCAGCTGAACAGCTTCATATACGTCGCTGGAGGATGTAATGACGGAAACGCCCAATGTACTGCCACACCTCGCCGGTTTGATGACCATTTTACCGCCATTCAAAAAATAATCGTAGTATTCCAAGATTTTTTTGCAAGCGCCATTGATCCCCTCTTGAAATAAATTGGCCTCAACGCCATCGGGGGTGGGAATTCCGTCTCTTTGAAACCTGTATTTACTCAATACTTTATTCATGGCAAGCATACATGCCTCAGATCCCGACCCTGTGTAGGGGATGTCGTAAAAATCAAGAAAGGCCTGCAACCTGCCATCTTCTCCCCAGCTTCCGTGTAAGGCTATAAATATTACATCGCAATCACGCTCATTCATCAGCCTAACTACGTCTTTGACCGTTTCAACACAGCCATCCAATACATCGAACCCACACCTTGAAGCTGCTTCCAATACAGCCTTCCCACTCGCCAAAGAGACCTCACGTTCCGGGCTATCGCCTCCATACAACACTAAAACTTTCATTTTATAAAACCAACCTCCTGGGCCGGACTTCTTATCTCTTCGACCTCTCCTCCAAAGGTAATATTGCTCTCAGGGAAAGCTTTTATAACCAACCTCAAGCCGATCCAGTCGTCTTCATCATCGGAATATAACGGTCTTTCATCTTTATATATTATCTCCCAGGCATAACAATGCTCATCGTATACCAGGCTTCCCACAACCTCATCCAAATGTTCGTCCCTAAAATCGTAAGCCATCCTTACGGCAACCCTCCAGCGACTGCCCAAAGGAATCCCAACAGTCTGGAAGATCTCTCGCCTATCGCTGTAATTGTCCCAACTCATCGGCGATTCGCCCGTCGTCCAACGCTGAGCATAGCTTGTCACCATGGGGAATTCCCCGATACGGTAACGCAAACCCCATATTGCATCGATAATTTCCTGACGTTGACTTGGGTCATCGTACTTGAACCACTGATACCTAGACCAAATGAAGGGAGTGAAATTATTGTTCTTTTTATCCAGGGGCGAAAAAGAAGTAGAAAAGTCGAAACCGTAACCCCATCTGTCGACCGATGCCTCATCTCCACCTCTAACTCCCATAGCTTCATAATGTCCCCAATAAAGGGCGAGCCGCGATTTAGTCTTTGAGGTCAGATCGACCCAGGGAGTGAACAACTCGACTTCGGGAGACCGCCAAAGTATGCCCTTGTAAGTTCTTCCCGATTCTTTTTTTATAGAAACGCTTTCTGCCTGAGTCCAATGAATCCTTCCGGAAAATCCTGCATTATGGTAACCTGCACCCCAGCTGGGACGATATCTCTTTTCGTCCTCATCCGAATTATATAAATAGGCTGCCGAGGCAAACAAATTCCACTGATCAGTAAGAACGTAACTGCCCGATAATATCCACTCTTCATTCATATCAGACCAATAAGCCAGATGGGCATTTACGGACAGTCTGTCGTCCGTGACGATAGGGCCGTATCCTATGATTCCCGTTCCCTTATCCGAGTCGTCCTTGAATTGATAAACGAAGGGACCGCCCGGCTTTCCTTCTTTTAAACTAACTTCATAGTTAAAAATATATGTGAAGAGCAATTTACCGTCCATATAGACTTTGGGACGCTTTAGAACCACTTTATTTCCCGGTATTACAGTCATTTTCGTAGTATAAAGGTGATAATGAGGTTGAGGCGCATCGCAAGTCGTATAGTTCGCCCTTTCCCAGACGGCGACGTGGATCTCTTTGTCGGTCTTTTTTAAATCCTCCTTGCCCAACCAACCTTTCTCTAATGCCGCCTCTGCGGGAGCTACCATGACATCCCCGCCATATACGTAGACAGGGCCTTCTTGGCCCGATCCGTTTTGCATTACACCCTCCTGAGTCATTAAGTTGTACTCTAATTTATCTCCCCTTAAAATCCTTTCGCCCCATTCTAAAACGACAGGCTCGTTATCCTTGCTCTGGGCAAATACCATTGAGTCATTTACGTAATACTCAACATAAGGAGCTGTAAGCGTCATATCGGCTCGCTTTATGACAACGCTCCCTTCGGCCTCAGCACGGTTCTCAGCCTCAAAAAAAACCACCCTATCCGCTTCCAGCGTGATTGGCAAGGAAGCATCTTGAGCAACTGCACAAGTGCTTGCGAAAGATACAAAAAATATCAATAAAAAAATATAAATACCTTTTTTGCGTAGACTCGAATGGTCGCGTCTCATCATATTTATTCCCCTTCTATTGGAACGAAAGTGACGTCATTTGTTTGCCAAGTCTTGCGCTTTATATACTACTTTAACCCTTTCAGACAATTGCATTTCACCGGAAAGGCGCACCACTCCTCTCTGGGACTCTATTTCTATCAAATCGCCAAAGGCACGAATGCCGTTATCAAAGAAAAAAAGTTTTTCGTCAGGTTTCCAGTGTATCTCAGGGGATTCCCAATGATACTTATCCGAACTTACCTGTGTAATGCCTTTGGCATCCTTTAAACTGACAACACCCCCGGACAATTCGGGAACGCTCCCCTTCTTAGCCTGCACCTTCCATTCGGTATCGCTGCTTCCTTTAATGGAAATACTAATATCTTCAAGCACATACATATCTTTCGTCTTCCATCCTTTTTTAGCGTCCAATATGTACAGACTGTCGTCAATTATATTTTGATAATGGATATTTTCTACTGCAAAGACATTTTTATCACCGTCATCACTTTCGACAGTCAAATACAAATCCCTCACCAAAAAAGCAGCGAAGAAGCCGGCAAAAACGATAAAAAGAATTATAAGCCACAGCCTCTTTTTACCAAACAATTCGCCACCTTCTCCTTTCTTCGACAACACCTAACACCTTACTTCGTTCAACTTTTAAAAGGAGCATTTTCTGAATCCCGCTAATTTTTACTCTGTTGTCATTGATCCACGCGAGATCATATCCATCGCTAAAGGCCCATCTGATGTTGGACTCCATCGCTGCTTTCTTGAAATCTTCATATGAATAGGCATTTTGGCTTTCAGTCGATAGAAGCTCATACATTGTTTCAGTATCTCCGGCTATCCAGCTTTCTACAAAAAGCCTTACAACCTCCTCTTTGGTCATGGAAGTTTCTTTTTCGATATCCTTCAACATGTTCTTCAAAAGAACATCCGTATCTGTCTCTTGCGGTTCTTGTGCCCTAAGCAACGGATCGGGCCCGGGGGCTATCCTGGGCACAACAGTCTTATCGCTTTTACCGGCGACATTCTCTTTTTCAGAAGGAATTGTTTCATCAGGGGCTTTCTTCTCCTTCATCCCTGTTTCTTTATCGTCACTTTCTGCCGTGTGTGTAGCGGGAAGCTCTACCACGATCTTCTCAAATTTCGGTTTTTCCCCAGCATTTTCACTTTCATGCCAGGTTTCCTCAGCCTTTGTATGTTTTTGAATATCGGCCTCAGCTTGTAATGTTTTCGACCCAAAGGGGAAAAGCATTTCTCTCGGCTCAAGTCCGCCTAAAAGGACGGTAAATTCTTCGGCGTCGATTTTTGGAAAATATACCAAACCCTGCAATAAACCGTATATGGGTTCATCGAAGCTGCTGTCATAAGCCAATAGGCTCAATCTCTCTCCGTCTTTTTTCAAAAACAGGTGTTCTGATAAAGGATTCAAAGACAGAGACTTTATGCCGAAATTATATATCGTAAGGAGAAAAGGCTCGCTTTCGTCGAGCCTTAAATCTTTGACAAAGGCCCGGCGATACTTTTCTTTATCTTGTTCGCCGAACCCTTGTCTTTTAGCTTCAATGGAAACCCAAGGGTCTACAATATCTTCGGGATAATGAACCAGCCATACCAGGCAATCCGTACCCCAGCAAAAGGCCGTGCTGCCTTGGAGCTTTTCCACCAGTTCTATGGCAACATCTTCTGCCCACGCCCACCCCGCAAAAAGAGGACATAGGCAGAAGAATATCGAAATCAAAGCTATCCAGCTTACCTTCCTCAAAAGATGAACCCCTTCTTTGTACATTTGCGATTATAGCTTGTAATCTATAACAGCAGAAACACCCACTCCTTGAACTCTTCTAAATCGCTCCAAAGGGTTTAGAGAATCAATGGGTATTAAAATTTCTATCCTGAAGCGATCCTGAAACTTGGCATCAATCCTTGCTACAGCTTTCGTATTATCTATGGCCGATTTCGGACCCGAAACCTGGGCAGCACCTATGCGCGTCCCTTGGCCTACGGATACTATTGGCACAACTTTGGTAGATTCTTCGGAAGCCACACCTCTATTTAACGTGACAGTGTTTATGAAATCGTTAAGGGGATCAGCTATAGTCTCTACCAAAAAACCTCCCCCGATAACGCCTATTATATCCGATACATCGAAGGCATATGCAATGCCTCCTCCTGTAGAAATCATTGCAGCCAAAGTCAAAATTAAGATAATTTTCTTCATTACTTTACCCCTCCAACAACATATACATTAGTCGTTAACAACTAGGCATAATGTAATTATCTTTATCCCTATTTGGTTTTATTGATAGTCGTAGATGTATTTTCCGTTTGCTCGACCTCTTCCGCAGGAGGAGGTGTCTGCGACGGGTTAATTATGCTTTGCAATATCTCGGGCACGGGATAGGCCCTTACAGTCGTAGCTTTAGCAGTTTCCAGATAAAAAGGGGTACCTGCCGGTATGTCTTTGACATCGCCCTTAACGAGCATTCCACCTGCAAAACCGAGAGGACCGAGCAAAATAGCGCCGACAAAACTGGCTCCGGCCGCTGCAATTACGCTATCGTCAGCCTGGCTAGCTTTTTCTGCTTCTTCGCCCATCATTACCGGGATTTTATTCACAAGATCTAAAGGTATGATATGATCAAAGGCGATTTTAACCTCTGCAGGTCTACCAAAACTCCTGGGAGGTTTTATGCTGTCAATTCTACCGAGAACGTAGCTTCCTGAAGGGGCGATCAAGGATGTATTTACGACAAAATCGCCCTGCATTACAAGCTCAACGGGATCTCCCACCTTTACGTCCTGAGGCGATAGAGTGTTCTTCAAGGCCACTTTAAAAACCTTTTTGTCGGGAACTTCAACTTCCTCCCATGTTATGCCCTCAGGAAGTATTAATCCTACTATTCGCTCAAGCCTCATCGCAAAGGGCCCGTCTATTTTAGGTTCACCCTCCAGCAGCTTCTCAAGAGCTTCTAGGCGTTCCTTCAAATTACCGTCGCCAATCTTCTGTGTTACGATCCACTCGCATACCCCTAACTTAAAAATGAAGGACGGTTGATCCGGCAATCCATTCTCCAGAAAATTCAAGAAAGCTTGCTGACGTTCCGAAAGGCTTCCCGGCAACTCTCTGCCGAAATAGGCTTTTTCTATTTCGGACAAACGAGACATTAATCCTCCGCTTTTAGGCTGCCCATAGGTCAACTCTTCGATGTGGGATAGAATCTCAAAAGGGGGTTTATCAAGGGCTTCTTCCCCGTATGCAGTCATGTTACTAGAGATAATCATCGCTATTGCCATTACTATAAGCAGACTTTTCAATTTCCCTGTCATGACAGTCGCTCCCTTCAGTTTATAATAGAGCCATTCTTCAAAGCTGCCCCTACAAAAGACGAGAATAGGGGATGCGGTCTCGTAGGGCGAGATTTAAATTCGGGATGAAACTGAACACCGACAAACCACGGGTGATCCCTTAATTCGACAATTTCAACCAAATTTCTGTCGGGGCACACTCCTGAAACAAGTAAACCTTCTTTCTCCAAGCGACTCCTGTAATCGTTATTAAATTCCCATCTATGACGATGTCTTTCGTAGACCATAGCTTCTCCGTATGCCTCATAGGCCAGAGTACCCTGTTTTATTTCGCATGGGTAGGACCCAAGCCTCATACTACCGCCCACATCGGATATGTTTTTTTGTTCTTCCAATAAATGAATGACAGGGTTGGGCGTTCCCGGATCAAATTCGGAGCTATGGGCAGAAACGATGGAACAAACGTTTCTGGAAAATTCTACTACGGCAATTTGCATTCCCAGACACAGCCCGAGGTAAGGTATCCTATTTTCGCGAGCATATCGCGCAGCCATGATCTTTCCTTCAATTCCTCTTCTACCAAATCCGCCGGGCACCAATATGCCATTCACCCCTTTTAGGATGTTAACTCCCTGTCGTTCGAGCTCCTCCGCCTCAACGTAACGAATGCTTACATGAGCACCGTTGTTGACCGACGCGTGTTCCAATGCTTCTTTGACGGAGAGATAAGCGTCTTTGTGTCCTACATATTTCCCCACTAGGGCTATTTCGACATTTTTTGAAGAATTTTCGCTCCGTCGTAAGTAATTTTCCCATTCTTTCAAATCTGGCTCTTCGCTGTTTTCAAGGTTCAACATCTCCATAACCATGGTATCGAATCCCTGGTCGCGCAGCAGCATGGGTATTTTGTAAATATTATCACAATCAATGGCTTCTACAACATTCTTTTTCTTTACATTGCAAAATAGAGCTATTTTATCTCTCAGTTCTTCTTGCAAAGGAAGGCTTGCCCTGCATACAACTACGTCAGGTTGAATTCCAATGCGCCGTAACTCGTTTACGCTATGTTGGGTTGGTTTGGTCTTCAATTCTCCTGCCGTGGGTATAAAGGGAACCAGAGTGACATGACAATATACTACGTTTTCCCTGCCGACCCTGTAACCAAACTGCCTGATGGCTTCCAAAAAAGGCTGACCCTCAATATCCCCTACAGTTCCACCTATCTCTACCAATACTACATCAAAGCCTTCTCCAGCTTTTTGAATCCTCTCCTGTATTTCATTCGTGATGTGCGGTATGACCTGAACGGTGGCCCCCAGATACTTGCCCTCCCGTTCTTTTTTTATTACAGAGGAATACACCTGACCTGTAGTGACATTATTTTTAGCCATTAAAGATTCGTCAATAAACCTCTCGTAATGCCCAAGATCCAAATCCGTTTCTGCACCATCGTCGGTCACAAAAACTTCACCATGCTGATAGGGGTTCATCGTGCCGGCATCCACATTGATGTATGGATCCAATTTAATAGCCGTCACCTTATAGCCTCTTCGTTTAAGCAACAGCCCCAGCGATGCTGCCGTAATGCCTTTTCCAAGAGATGAAACCACGCCTCCGGAAACAAAAACGTACTTACTCATATGTATACCTCCGTAACGAGCCTTAAATTTATTTTAAGATAGTCAATATCATATCATCTAAAAAGGCCGAGGAGGCTCTTCTCTCGGCCAAAGGTAGCAAATATAAATTTATTTGACATGGTAAAAACTGCTTATTTTACATCAAGTCCGAATACGTTCACTGCACTCTCTTTAAATTTTTGTAAGATATCTTCTCCCTTTGCCTCGACATAAAGGCGAACTACGTCTTCAGTTCCCGATGGTCTCAATAAAATCCACGCCCTCTCGCAGATTATTTTCAATCCGTCATCTCTTTTTACAGATATAACAGCATCGCCGCAAAAAGAACGATCCTGCCAACTGTTGATTAGAGAAATTACTTTTTCCTTCTGCTCATGGGCAACTTTGAAATCGAGCCTTGTGGAGACATATTTTGCACCAATTTTATCGTATACTGCTTCAAGCAATTCCTTTAAACTGCGCCCCGTTTCAACGACGGCCTTTAATACCAGAAGGCAGATAAGGATGCCATCTTTTTCAGGGATATGTCCTGCTATGGAGGCTCCCCCGGACTCTTCCCCTGCCAGCAAAACCTTTTCCTTCAAAAGCAATTGGCCTAAATATTTAAATCCTACGGGGGTTTCCCAAACCCGTTGGCCTGTAAGTTTAGCTATTTCGTCCAACATATGTGTCGTAGCCACAGTTCTTGCCACTCCACCGGTGCGGCCGGTTTCCAGCAAATATGAATATAGT
This sequence comes from Acetomicrobium thermoterrenum DSM 13490, assembly GCF_900107215.1. NCBI lineage: Bacteria > Thermotogati > Synergistota > Synergistia > Synergistales > Acetomicrobiaceae > Acetomicrobium > Acetomicrobium thermoterrenum. The sequence continues at coordinate 197,798 of NZ_FNPD01000002.1, forward strand.
ATGGCTAATATATAGTTTGCCGGGTAAAATTCACCTTTTTCGTCGACAACTCCAAATCTATCGGCATCGCCATCCGTAGAAAGTCCAATTACATTCAATTCCTTAACCTTACCTATGAGAGACTCCAAAGTCTCTTTTTTGGGCTCCGGACTTAATCCTGCGAAGTCAGGCCTTATATCTTCATTTATAGAGATTGCTTCAAACCCACACTCTCGCAATATTCGAGGCAAATATCTGCCGCCAACACCGTGTAATGTATCGACAACGATCTTTTGGGCATTGCCTTCCAATTGAACGATACCCTTGATGTGGGCTATATATGATTCGGTGGGGTCGGCATATTCTATGTTTTCGTCGGAAGTTTCTACAGAAGACGGCGCCATCGCTATGTAAGACTCAATTTTGCCGGTGATATCGGGAGTGGCCGGACCCGCGAAATAGGGAATATATTTGAGCCCCTGATACTCGGGAGGATTGTGACTTGCAGTGAACATTACTGCTCCTCTTGCCCCATATTCCTTCACAGCATAAGCACACGTTGGAGTAGCTGTCGGTCCTTCCAATATCGTCGGCTTAAGCCCCATAGCTGCCAAAACCCCGGCAGCTATGGCTGCAAATTTTTCGCCCAGAAAACGGCCATCACGAGCCACTATCACACTTGCCCTATCACCGTATTCTTCAAGTATATATTTACCTATCGCCCAACTAACCCTTTTTACATTATCGACGGTAAAATCGTCTGCTATTATTCCACGCCAACCATCGGTCCCAAATTTAATCACAATTATCACCTCAAGTACTTCAAAGGATTGACGGGAGAATTATTTTTTCTGACCTCAAAATGTAGATGTGGTCCCGTAGCCCTGCCAGTCGCTCCAACAGTCGCAATTACCTGACCTGCGCTAACCCTCTGACCTTTCTTTACCGAAATGCTGTTGCAGTGGCCGTATAATGTCCTATATCCTCGACCATGATCTATTACGACTGTGCGGCCATATCCACCCATCCATCCGGCGTGAACAACACGACCTGCCGCAGCAGCAGCTATGCGAGTACCCCTCGGGGCGGCAATGTCCAAACCCGTATGAAGATCTTTACGACCCGAAAAGGGATCTCGCCTATATCCGAATCGGCTCGTAATTCGTCCTCTTACGGGCCATCTAAATCCTATAGAACCGCTGTTTCCATCGGCCCTCGAAGTCCCGCTTGTAAAACTGTTCAGATCCTTTGCTCCCGGCAAGAAGATTTCGCTTCCGGCTATCAAGACTGCATCAGTTTCAATCGAATTCGCAGCCGCAATTGCCTCAATGTAAATTCCGTATTTTTTTGCAATAGAGCTTAGAGTATCTCCCTTGTTTACCTTGTAAAATATACCGTCCTGGTTGGGGATCCTTAATTTGCTGCCTGGTTTCAGTAAGTCAGGATTCTTCAGATCATTACAGCCAAATAAAGTATTGATATCTAAATTCACTTTATTTGCTATCGTCCAGAGGCTGTCCCCTTCTTGGACTGTATAAGTACGGGTTTCTATCTTTGGGGCGGATTTTGCTTCTTCTTCGGCTTTGGCGCGCCTTTTTAACAGCTCTTTCAAAACGACGTCGACATTGTCCTTAGATGTTGGGATTAAGAGAATATCGCCGACATTCAACTTGTGTATGTTGCTAATTTGATTGGCCTTGGCGATATCTTCGATCGAAATTCCATACTCCGTGTATCTTTTGACTATGCTGGCCAAGGTTTCGCCCTGTTGAACTTCATGTACCCGATAATCGGGCGTTACCTCTTCGAGAACTATTTCACCGCTACTATTGTCGTTTCCGGCTTGGAAAGCAGTATCCTGCCCGTTAAAATACTCTTCTTGCAACTTGTTTAGTTTTTCCTGGACATCATTTCCCGGCTCTTTTTCTTGCGTGTCGGCGTTGTTCAAAGTCTTCTCCTTAAACATTATTGCCCCGGAGCCATCGGGCAAAGGACCTATGGCACCCATGTCTCCATCTGGAATAAGTAGGTCTGTCACATCAACGATCAAATACCCCGGCAAGCCAAATTCTTTTGCTTCCAAAAAACTCAAGCTTTCCAGTGCTTCTACTTTTGACCTTTGAAGGGCGGCTCCAGTTATAAATACCGTAGCAGAAATCATTAACGCAACAAATACCAGGAAATCCAACCTTTTCTTAAAGGACTTACCATTAACAGGATCGTGCTCGAACATCTTTCCCCCTCCTAAAGCCTAGGCTACGGTATTGATTTAGCTCCTAAGGTTAAAATTACCTGAAAAACAAAAAGGATGCAACCGTAATTTTGATATTAAACCTTGATAGTCATCAAAAATTCCTTATTTGAGGATGTTTTCCTTAGTTTTTCCAATATCAAATTCAAGACCTCGGCTTCGTCGAGGTTCGCTATTCTCCTCCTCAGAGTCCATATCTTAGCCATCTCCTCTTGACTTAAGAGCAATTCTTCCCTTCTGGTGCCAGATCTGAGAAGGTCCATAGCAGGGAAGATCCTTTGTTCGGCCAACTTTCGAGACAGATGAATTTCCATATTTCCAGTACCCTTGAACTCCTCGTATATTACGTCATCCATCCTGCTTCCAGTGTCCACTAAAGCCGTACCCACTATAGTTAGGCTTCCGCCTTCTTCGATGTTTCTGGCAGCACCAAAGAACCTCTTTGGAAAATATAACGCGACGGGATCCATACCTCCAGACAGAGTCCTGCCCGATGGTGGAACGATCAAATTAGACGCCCGAGCAAGACGAGTAATGGAATCAAGCAATAAAACAACATCCCTATGAACTTCGACCAGACGCTTAGCCTTTTCGATGGCCAAATTAGCTACTCTTATGTGTTCTTCGGCTGGCCTATCAAAGGTAGATGCGATAATCTCCCCATCGACGGAGCGTTGCATATCCGTTACTTCCTCAGGTCTTTCGTCTATAAGCAGCACCATTAGTATGGCTTCGGGGTTATTTGCGGTAACGGCATTGGCTATCTCCTTCAGAAGCGTAGTCTTGCCGGCTTTTGGGGGAGATACTATCAAAGCCCTTTGTCCCTTTCCCATAGGAGCAAAGAGGTCGATTAAACGAGTTGACAATATGTCCAATCTGGTTTCTAATTTAAGCTTTTCGTTCGGAAATATCGGCGTTAGACGTTCGAAATGAGGCCTTTGCCTGGCTATCTCGGGATCGGAGAAATTTACCATCTCGACCCGCAACAACGCATCGTAATGTTCTTGATCCTTCGGGGGTCTAACCATTCCCCAAACTACATCGCCATTACGCAGATCGAATCGCCTGATTTGAGACACAGAAACATATATATCCCGATCACTGGGCAGCAATCCTGAAGGTCTCAAGAAACCATATCCCTCGGGCAGAATTTCCAACGTTCCCCCGCTAAAGCGCAATCCAAGTTTATCAGCCTGCCTAGCTAAAATAGCAACAACCAAGTCATCCTTACGCCTTAAAGTTGTAACAGAAGGAACGGAAATTTCTCTGGCTATCTGGCGTAGATCCTGGATTGTGGCCTTAATCAATTCCCTGAAGGTGTATCTGGGGCGCGGAACTGCCGTTACCACTTCCTGTTCTTCCTCGACCGCTATTTTTTTGGTGCTTTCCGTTGCTTGATCTTCAATGGCATTAGTTCCCATGATGCTTAACGTATACCTCCCAATCAGCTAAAAACTTTTTTAAACCCTTATCCGTCAAAGGATGATTAAACATTTGCTCCAAAACGTTAAAGGGGAGCGTAACAACATGCGCTCCCGCAACGACAGCATCAAAAACATGTCTCGAATGTCTGATGCTCGCTGCAATAATCTCAGTTTTTATGTTATGGATCGAAAATATCTGCGCTATATCTCGAACCAACCCGATTCCATCCTCACCAATATCATCAAGCCGACCGACAAAGGGGCTGACATAGGCAGCTCCCGCCAAGGCTGCAAGCAAAGCCTGTTGAGGCGAAAAAACCAACGTGACGTTTACTGGAATTCCCTCTGAAGATAGCTTTTTAGTAGCTGCTATCCCGTTTTGTATCATAGGGATCTTAACCACGATATTTGGATCCAAAGAACTCAACGATCTTGCCTCTGCAATCATTTCTTCGGTATCCATAGATATTACCTCGGCACTAACGGGACCTTTAACAATCTCCGCTATCTTCTTCACATGTTGACGAAAAGAAATTGATCCCTCTTTCGCAACTAAAGAGGGGTTTGTGGTAACGCCTCTGATGACCCCCCATTCAAGACCTTTTTCAATCTCGTTGATATTTGCAGTGTCAAGAAATAATTTCACTCTCAGAACCTCCTATCGAAAAGGAAATATCAGCTAATCGCACGCCTTTGCAAGTTATATAAAATTCATACAATCCTTTTTTTAAGGGAGTACCATCGTCGCGAAGTAAATAAAAAACCTTCACCCCTTCTCCATCTAAATAAACACTCTCGTTATGAATCAAATCACCCTCGTAATACCATTCAACACAAGAATCAAAGTAACTGCTGCCCCGGTAGGTAAAGGCGACACACACTTGCGTTATACCATAGGAAAAACCGGAAGAACTCGAAACTACATTAACGGGCACGAGATCACTAGTTAAATCCTCACATACTATGATATTAGTAATCTCTACTGCACCAGAAATCATGTCGCTACGAACCGTAACGACAAAGGAGGGAACTAACAATATAGCGACTGCAAGAATAAATATTAAAGGCTTTTTAGTCGTACCATCCATTAATAAATACCACACCTTCCAAGTTATGGCAAGTAGTTATTGGCCCTTTTTGCGTTATTCTTCCCGGTATTTCCATGATGTCAACTAAAAACATCAGCTTTATATACAGTTCATACGGTTTTTAGTGGTCCAATAGCAAAAATGTACTGTTGCCTACTGCTCGAGGGTGCTGTTTAATGATACTACAATAGGAAAAATTTTTCAGTATATATAAACTGTACGTAATTTATTTGTGAAATTTTTGGAGTGAATTTGACTCTTTTTCAAAAAAACAACGTTAGATTTTATTGTCGAAAACTTGAGAAGCGATCTCTCAGATACCTACACGGGTCTTTCCGTGTAATAGTCTTAAATTTCCCGATGACAACTCATACCAGGGGCCTGTAACTTCCTCCGCAAAATCCGTATCGTGGGAAGCCATAATAATGGTTTTATCAAGATGAGTTAAAATTCCCGACAGATTGTTAGCAGCCTCTTCGTCGAGACCGCTTGAAGGTTCATCGAGTAAAAGAAGTTGCGGATCCATAGCAAGAATCGCCGCCAGAGCACCTAGCCTTTTTTGCCCTCCCGAAAGCGTGTAGGGGGGATTATGGGCCAGATCCTCTATTTTAAGTTCCTTCAAAACGCTCCATGCCCTATCCGTAGCCTCTTCCCTGCTAAGCCCCATATTCAATGGGCCAAAAAGCACATCATCGAGCAAAGTGGGACAAAAAAGTTGGTCCTCGGGATCCTGAAAGAGAAAACCGACTTTTTGGCGTAAATATCGCAGATCTTCCTTAGTCCGAATGCTTTTGCCTTCAAAAATAATTTCTCCCTGGAGTTGTCCGAGCAAACCCATGATCGCATAAAAAAATGTCGTCTTGCCGGCCCCATTTTTGCCAATAATACACACTTTTTCCTTTGCATAAATTTCGAAGTTAAGTCCATTAAAAATCGGAGGTTTGCCCGGATAAGCAAAGATAAGATCTTTTACAACTAACAACGGCTTCATACCATCAAACACCCCACAAGAATGGCGTAAAGGACAGCTAGCTTTAAAAAGTCGGGTCGTGAAAGCCTGGATTTAAAGGTCAGAAAGGTATAGGTTCCATTAAAACCCCTAAGCAGCATAGCACTATAAACTCTTTGCGATCTAACAAAACTTCGAAATAGTAACATGCCAATTAAATATCCGTAGGCTCTAAAGGTTCGCAAATTCAAAGAAGGCTCAAAACCCCTCAATGCCATGCTGCGGTGTATCCTTGAAGACTCCTCAGCCAATACATGAATATATCTGTAGGTAAAATGAAGCAAAGCTACCAATTTTGACGGAAAACGCAGTTGACATAAAGCCTGCAATATCTCAGGCATGGAAGTCGTCTGGAGAAGTGCCATAAATGCCAATACAGCTGCATGGATGCGAATTGTTATGAGCGTGGCTGTTGCGACTCCTTCTTCTGAAGAAAAAGGAAGAGTCAACCATAGCATTAAAACGAACCCATCTACAGCCATCAAACGTTTTAAAAGCCTTTTAACCGGTACTCCCGAAAGCCCGACTAAGACAATAGAATACATCAACAAAAAAATCTGAGCCATAAGGGAATTTAAAAGAGCCACACACAAGGCTACGGAAAAAGTTAAAAGCAACTTTACATAAGGCGGAATACGCTCTAAAAAACTCCCCTTTGGCTTACTATGATAATTGATGTAACTAACGTTTATCATGCCCGTCACCGCTTCCCTTTTTAAACCAAAGAGCAATGCCTATCAAGCCAAAAATGTACCCTACGCCGCCCATGATTTGATTAAATCCCGGTTTTGAGAGCTCCTTACGAAGTTGTATAATTTCTGCATGCAACGGTTCTATCTCGCTACGAAGTGCAGATTTTACAATAAACGCAATCTCCTTTTCGTCTAAAGTGACAACCAGGTTTTCTATTTGCTCTTCCTCCATAGGAACTTTATCTGTAGAATTAGAATCAGACATATCGGTACTATTATCAAATGAAGATAAATTTATATTTACTCTTCCAAGATGCCCCATACCTCCATCGACTACTACAGTTACAATTTTCCTATTTGACGGGTCAATATCCACCGAAAACTTGCCATCTTCATCCGTCCATCCTCTTCCTACAACAGAGCCGTCCCCTTCTGCCTTGACCAATACCTCGCAATTTCTGGCCGGTGCCCCATCGTTGAAGTAAGCCTCCCCAAGGATCGAGCTGTCCTCCGAGTAGGCAAATACGTTAAGTTTATGAGCCATAGCAATGGTCGCCGGATAAACGATAACGAACAATGCTAGAATAACCGCGAAGAATAAAGGTGCCCTGTTTACTCTCATTTTTCGTCCACCCCTAACAATGAAGGCATCATTTTGTAGATAAATGACGCGATAAAAGCACCTATCAAGGATTCAAGAATCACAACAGGAATATGGGCAATCAACACCAATTTAGCCGTTATCAAAAAAACCTCTCCGCTAAAAGCCAAGGCAAGCGCAGTAAAAAGAGTGGCTAAAACAACCCCTATCCCTCCAGCCACGGCCCCGCCAAGCCAGGACGGTTTTCCTGAGATTATAACGCATCTCCCCAAACGACCGCCTACAAGTCCGGAAATAGCCATTGTGCAGATGTTAACCCCGAGAACCGCCAAACCGCCGAATTGAAACAACAATACCTGCAAAAAAAGCGCAACAAGATATGCGGGAAACAACTTCATTCCCAACAAAAGGCCACCTATGCCGTTAAGCAGGAGATGCACGCTGGCTGGCCCGATATTAATATGAATTAAAGACGAAACGAACAAAGCTGCAGATACAATCCCCACTCGAGGAACTTCATCTATTTCCATTTTCTTCAGTCCAGCCGCTATGCCGACAACTGCCCCAACTGCTCCGATTGTCAAAGGGTATAAGGACAGTACACCCTCTGAGATATGCATTAGTTCCCCCTCTCCGCCTTTATCCAAATAACTGCCCCAAGCTCTATATCAGCATCTTTTCCGCCAGGAGACTTCATTTTTTCGGGAGCATCAACCAGTGCAGCAAAACCCCACCAACCATCCCAGGGCATGGCATAGGTAAATACACCCTGATCATCGGTCCGCACTACCTGTGTAACATAAACATCTGAGGGAGCCTTAACTTTTTTTCCTTCATTGTAATACTCCACTTCTACTACGGCACCTGCCAAGGGCTTCCCCTCCATAATAACCTTACCTTGAAAAACATTGCCGGGCCACAATCCGTAAGGCCTCGTCAACGGCACTATCTCAGCCCTGAGCCCGAGGGGTTTCTGCCAACTTTCTTCCATGCCGAAAGCATTGACGACGGTTTTCGCATAGTGGATGATATATTTGTTTTCAGCCTCTTCCCAATAAGGTGAGGGCTCTACATAAAAAATGTGGTCTCCCGGCCGCTTTACATCGAAGACAGTTTCCCAGTATCTTAAACCCGAATCGTTTTTGCGAACCTTTAAATGTTTCATAAGATCAATATTCTCAGAACGAACAAAGACACCAAACTTTTCTGGCTTTTCCATATCCATCATTTCCTGTTCAAAGGGATGAGTAAAAAGAAGCCTTAGGTTTAACTCAGAATTTTCGTTTTGAGAAATTATGTTTTTATCGGGCAAAATTACCTGGAAATGAGCCCACGAAGGAGAAGTCGAGAGACAGACACAAAAAGCTACAAATACCGCAAAGAATATTCTGCTTAAAACTTTGTTCATCAGAAGAGGACCCTCCTTAAGTGTTACGTTTCTTTAGTTTAGTATTACTCATGAAAGTCCGTTTGTCAAGGGACTGCTAAAAAAGTGTTAATATTATGTATAGAAAAAATATCAGGAAGGGAGATGAGGTATCGGCATTCAAGTGCCGAAAATATCATGAAAAAGATTGTTATTTTGCTCGGGAGTCCCAGAAAAAACGGAAACAGCGAGAGGTTGGCCAAATCCTTTGCCACAGGCGCTGAATCTCAAGGTGCCCAGGCCAGATTTTTTAGACTCCACAATATGAATATACAAGGTTGTTCTGATTGCAGGCAATGCTGGTCCAAGGGCAAACATTGTATAGTAGCAGACGATATGTCTCAATTGTACGAGTCCATCGATAATGCCGACGTCGTTGTTTTCGCAACGCCCCTTTACTGGTATAGCTGGAGCGCACAAATTAAAGCGGTTTGGGATAGAATGTTGCCCTATATGTCAGACAAGGCAAAAACCACCGTTAAGGGCAAGCAAAGCGTATTATTAGTCACGGCCGGAGACGAACGCGAAGACGTCTTTGCCGCAGTTTTGGAATCCTTCGACAGATCCGCATCCCTTTTAGGGCTCAAGTTGGCAGGCAAAATATGTGCCCACAATGTTTACGATATTGGAGATATAGAAGAGGGAAATTGGCTAGATCAAGCCAAAGACTTGGGAGCATCCGTCGGCAAAGCTAGTTAGTATAATCTGCTGATTCAAACAAGATAACTGCGTACGCAAACGCTAACGTACGCAGTTATCTTGTTATTCGAAAGAAACATTAATCCACAAGAATTTTCTACGGAACAGCCCAGACTTTAGGGAATATCTCCTACTGTCTTCCAAGAAGCTTTCTAATAGGCCCTTCGATATAGGGCAGAATGACCAGAGCTATTATCGCACCTACGCCGGTTTGGGCCAAATCGGTGAGAAACTCAATGGGAGCAACCTTCCATCCATATAGAATACCTGCAACCAATGTATATCCTGCAATCATTACGCATGCGCCCGCTATCACTGCCCTTTTTCGATTCTCTCGCATTTTCCCAACCACAAAACCCTCGATTCCCTTGATCACGAAAGTAAAAGGTGCCCATAGGGGATAGCCAAGCACAATATCGGCAAGAGCTCCTCCGATACCCCCGCAAATAGCTCCATATTTTGCCCCCATCAACATAGCAACACAATATATAACGCCTTCGCCTAAATTAAAATAAATCCTATATCCAGGCACGGGGACATGAATTATTGTTGCTACCGCTACAATTGCCGCAAAAAGAGCACCCAATGCCACTTCCTTGGCGCTTCCCTGTGAAGAAGTCATTTCTTGCCACCCTCTCTATATTTGAAAAATAAAAACATCATTTCCAACTGATTTATTTTATACCACATTATAGACGTAACCGGTAGTATCAGTAAAAGATCCCAACCATTCCAATCTGTCTTGAATATAAATTGCGCATTTGCATCATATGTGATAATATTGCCACATATCTGTCAAGGAGGGTTAATAATGGATATGGAAACTCAAGGCAAAAAGGCGACGCTGTTAAAGGCCATGGGGCATCCAGTCCGTATCGAAATCATCGAACTGTTGGGCAATAAGGAGATGTGTGCCTGTGAAATTGCAAGTTTATTTGACTGCGACAGGACTACTGTGAGCAAACATTTGGCCATCCTGAAAGATTTGGAAATTATCGAGCAAAGACGAGAGGGTTTATATATTTACTACAGACTTAAATTGCATTGCTTAGTTCCCATGCTTCAGTGTATAGAGCATGCCATTTTTGGCGATCCGGTGAAAATTCAATTTGACTGTAAATGTTCGTGCTCCCAAGATAACTGCGAAATTTAACATAAATATATTATTTTTAGTTAGTTAGGAGGCATTTTTATGAGCGACAACAAGAAATTAGCTTTAATTCTTCTTACATTTCTCTTTTTTTACTTTATACCGGCCGATTCACCCAGAGTAACAGTCGCTGCTTCGGAAGCCCTGGCAATGCTTCATGAATATGCCAGACAACACGTCCTGCTTTGCCTGGTTCCTGCTTTTTTCATAGCGGGCGCCATTTCCGTTTTCATCAGTCAACAGTCCGTCATGAAATATCTCGGAAGCCATGCAAAAAAGTTCGTATCCTATGCCGTTGCAGCGGTTTCTGGCACAATTTTAGCCGTATGCTCCTGCACCGTTCTTCCCTTGTTTGCCGGAATTTATACCCGAGGAGCCGGAATAGGCCCTGCTTCCGCATTTCTTTACTCCGGACCGGCTATCAATGTGTTGGCCATAATTTTAACGGCGAGAGTACTGGGTTTTGAGATGGGCCTGGCCAGAGCGGTTGGAGCCATTCTTTTCAGCGTTGTCATCGGATTAGCAATGTCAATTATATTTAGAAAAGACGAAGAGAAAAGGCAGGAAGCTTTTGCCTTCCCAGCCGAAGATGGTACATCTCATCCTCTATGGCAATCGGCATCAGTTATGGCAGGCATGATTTGCTTTTTGATATTCGCAAACCTTGCAGCTCCAAAGGCGGATATCGGTTTTTGGGCACAACTTTATAACGTTAAATGGATAGTAGCAACGATCAGTATTTCCTTTACTGCCCTAGTGATTAAAAAATGGTTTTCAGCAGAGGAAAGATCCGAATGGTATAGCGCCACTTGGGGATATGCGCTTCAAGTATTGCCATTGCTTTTCGCTGGGGTCCTGATTGCCGGTTTTCTCCTCGGTCGCCCCGGGCACGAGGGTATCATCCCAGGTGCATACGTATCTTATCTAGTGGGCGGCAACTCAATCTTTTCTAACTTTTTCGCGTCTATCGTTGGAGCCTTCATGTATTTTGCCACGCTAACGGAAGTGCCGATATTGCAGGGTCTTTTGGGCGCAGGAATGGGTAAGGGACCGGCACTTGCCCTTCTTTTGGCAGGCCCGGCTTTATCATTGCCAAATATGCTGGTGATACGAACAGTACTGGGAACAAAGAAAACAGTAACATACGTTATCCTCGTAGTGCTGCTTTCTACGCTGGCTGGAATAATTTATGGTAATCTTTAGCGTAGGATAATAATCTCTTTATGATTAACAGGAGGAAGTTAAAGTCATGAATTACGTTACTGGATTCATTAATTGCAAGGTCTACGGGGACATCGGGAATAGCCGGCATTTTGAAGCCTTTTTGGTCGTTAATGGTAAAATCGCCTCCACAGGATCAAACATAGAGATTTCGGAGCAAACCAAATCTTTGACAGGTGAAACAGTAGACTTGGGAGGGAAAATTGTCCTACCCGGTTTCATTGATTCTCATTTGCACATCGATGAACTTGGAATGTACATTAACTCTCTGAATTTAAGAAACACGGCAAGCATCGAAGATCTTCGAGATAAACTAAATAATTTCTCTTCAAAGGCTTCAACTTCGTGGATCTTAGGACATGGTTGGGACCAAGAGCTTTTCAGAGAAAAAAGATGGCCTACAAAAGACGACTTAGATGCCGTTGAGAAAGAAAGACCTGTTATTCTCTCAAGGGTATGTCTTCATGCCGCGGTCCTAAATTCAAAAGCCTTAGAGATGACGGGCATAACTTCCTCCACGGGCATAGTGGTGGAGAGTGAATTTCAACGAGCCAGGGAAATATTTAAAGATAGCCTTTCTATTTCCGAGTGCAAAAAAATCCTGAAAGATGCCCTCATTTATGCTTCCAAACAGGGGTTGACCTGTCTTGGGTTTGTAAGCTGTGACGCAAAGATGCTGTCTGCTTTAATGTCACTATGGCATGACGGAGAAATTACCACAAGAGTCAGGGCATATCTGGAGCCAGGAAAAAGATGTCAAACCGGGGAAAAAATGTACGAAAATACCGAGATCTTATCCGCCTTAGACAAACTAGGCATAAAGAGGTGCTTCGGCGACGACATGTTAAGGATACAGGGAATTAAAATACTCGCCGACGGGTCGCTCGGTGCCCGCACAGCATGGCTTACCAAGCCCTATTCGGATATGGCTGACCTGCAGGGATTCCCAAACATAGGCAAAGAAGAACTTTTACAGTTGGTCAAATCAGCTGATGCTGCTGATTTACAGATCGCTGTTCACGGAATAGGCGATGCCACAATAGACATGATACTTGACACATTTCAGGAAGCTAAAATTTATGATCGAGGACACCGAATCGAGCACCTTTCCGTTTTAAGACCAGACCAAATTAAACGCATGAAGGATATAGGCTTGTATGCCTCAATCCAACCGCATTTCGTGATCACGGACTGGTGGGCCATTGACCGATTAGGCTCAGATAGGGCAGAGTTCATACACCCCTTTAAAAGTATTTTCTCTTACGGAATATCGACTGCATTTGGAACAGATTCGCCTGTGGAAGAACTCAATCCCTGGGAGACCGTCTATGCTGCAGTTACAAGGGGCAAGTACGAGGATATTCCTCTCGCAGCAGCGACACCAAACGAAGCGCTGGACATAACAGACGCCATTTATTGCTATACTGCAGGAGGAGGCAATATCATGCTAGACCCCGATATAGGAAATTTGGGAATAGGCATGCCAGCTGATTTTATAGTGTTAGACAAAGACCCCTTTGAAACTGACCCTAGATATATTAAAGATATAAGGGTCCAAAAAACATACATTGGGGGCAAGGAGGTTCGATAGATTCGATTATAATTGGTGCCTATAGATAACAAAATATTTGCCTCACGTTAACCTCAGTAAAAATTGCCTCTCCCACTCAGTTAAAAAGAGGTTGTTGGAATAATCTCAAAGAGCTAATTCAAGCTTATTTAAATTCCAATAACCTCTTTTTATTTGTGAGTCATATATCATTAATAAGAGATATCTTCTGCTATATAATGCATAAACTTATATAATCGTTTAGTTTAATATTTGACTTTTTATTAAAAGTGCTATATAAACATGGATTATTAAATTCAGCCCATGGGTCACACTTATGTTATACATATGCATGTGCGCATCATGCAGCCTAAATGTCTATTTGTTTTAATAACATTATGAAGGAGTGATCTTTATATGCAGCTTAATCCATATGAAATGCTAAAAAAACAAATCGATGATGCCGCAAGATACATCGACATTGATCCGGAGTATTTCGATATTCTAAAAGAACCAAGAGAAATTTTAGAGGTATCTCTTCCGGTTCGTTTGAGCGATGGCTCAATAAAGATTTTCAAGGGATGGCGCTGTCACTATAATAATGCTCTTGGACCCTATAAAGGCGGAATACGCTATCATGTTCAGGTAAACAGGGATGAGGTAATTGCTCTAGCCGGATGGATGACTATAAAATGCGCTGTAGCCCAACTGCCCTTCGGAGGCGGAAAGGGAGGTATAAATTGCTCACCTGCAGATCTATCGATTGACGAGCTGGAAAAGTTGACCAGGGCATATGCCTTGGGAATATCGCGCTTCATAGGCACAGATTACGATGTCCCCGCTCCCGATGTAAATACCAATCCTCAAATCATGGCATGGATAGCCGATACCTACGAAAAGATCAAGGGCTTCAGTCAGCCCTCCGTCATTACGGGCAAACCAGTCGAAGTGGGCGGTTCTTTGGGTCGAAGCAAAGCAACTGCACAGGGCGGAGTATACGTTCTTACTGAAGCGTTAAAAGCGCTAAATTTCAATAATAAAGATCTCTCCTGCGCCATCGAAGGATATGGAAACGCCGGAAGTTATATGCATCTTTTATTGGAAAAGATGGGAATAAAAGTTATCGCTGTATCGGATACCAGAGGTGGAATTTATAATCCAAAGGGCTTGCCTGCTAGCGAGCTAAAGGAACATAAAATGAAAAACAGGACAGTTGCCAATTTTCCGGAGGGCGAGAATATAACAGACAAAGAATTATTGTCGAGTAATGCGGATATCCTAATACCCGCCGCCTTGGAAGGGATGATAAACGAGACAAACGTCAGCGATATAAAGGCCAAAATTATTTTAGAATTGGCAAACGGCCCTGTCACTCCGCAGGCGGAGAAAACGCTTTCCGACAATGGAGTCTTAATAATTCCTGATGTTTTGGCAAATTCCGGCGGAGTGATCGTTAGCTACTTCGAGTGGGTCCAGGGAAGATCGGGGGAATATTGGGACGAATCGACCGTGGATAAAAAACTTTACAACAGGATAACCGAGGCATTCCGGGAGATATGGGAAATTAAAGGCAGAAGAAAAATAAAAATGCGCGAAGCTGCATACGTAACAGCAATCGGAAGAATATCACAAGCAATGCGCATACGCGGAATTTGGCCATAAATTATAATTACATGCATAGCAACTATGCCTCTACGAGCCTGCCTCTGCTGCGTTAAATTCCATCATTAGGCAGGCTCGTTAAAGTTATGTTCAGAGGTTATCTAATTACCCGATAAGTTTCTAAATGTATCTTTCAGCGCCCCTTCCGACGGAACTTTACCTGCAATGACAACCTTCCCGTCAACAGCTAAGGCAGGGGTAGCCATTACTCCAAAAGATATTATTTTATTAATATCTGTAACCTTTTCGACTTCATAATCTAGACCGAGTTCTCGCGCAACTTTTTCAGCCATATCCGCAAGTTTCTTACACTTAGGGCACCCCGTGCCAAGAACTTGTATCTTCAACTCAAGATCAACTCCTTTGTTCATGAGATATGTGGCAATTATATCACACATAATGGCTTTTCAGAAACAAGCTTGTTTCAAGACAATTTTCGAGGGATAATTTTATAGAATGCAATAACAATTATTAAAGGAGGGACAGAATTGTTTGCAATAAAGGACTTTTTGCGAACGGAAGTGGTGCCTGCGCTTGGTTGTACCGAGCCCGGCGCTGTAGCGCTGGCCGCAGCCCGGGCAAGAAAAGAAATAGGTTCCGAGGAAATCAAAAGAATAGAAGTCGATGTAAGCCCTAATATTTACAAGAATGGCTATGCAGTAGGCATTCCGGGTGTCAAGGATTTAAAGGGGAATGCTGTGGCAGCAGCGCTAGGGGCTATTTGCGGCAAATCGGAGTATGGCCTGGAAGCGTTAAAATCTTGCGATAAAAGCGACATCGAAAAAGCTATACAACTTGTCAAAGCAGGCCTTGTTACCGTATCTCCAAATTTTGCAAAAAACGGAGTATATGTAAAAGTTTCGATAATAACCGACAAACGTACATGTTCTTGTTTTATTGAGGATAGGCATGATAACATTACAAAAATTATGATGGATGGGAAACTTATACTTTCAAAACGCAAAAGACTCCCCGTAATCCAAAATTCGGAAAAAGCAAGCATATTTGATGCTATTAAAAATATGACATTCAATGAATTGACTTCCCTATTAAACGACATAGATGGTGAAGATATAAAGTATATTTACGACGGGATAAAAATGAATATGGCTGTCGCGCATATAGGTCTAGACCCCGACAACGATTATGGTCTTGGAGTAGGAAAAACTATTTTCAAGATGATCAAATCCGACGATCTTTCCGCCCTTCCGCTAAAAATAAAAGCTTACGCCGCAGCTGCCGCAGACGCAAGAATGGCAGGAATTTCTAAACCGGTAATGAGCAGCGCCGGAAGCGGAAATCACGGTATAACAGCGATTCTTCCGGTTTGCCTGGTGGCAGATTTTTACAAAAAATCAATGGAAGAAACTGCCAAAGCCGTGACCTTGAGCCATCTCACTACAAGTTTCTTAAAAAGCAGAACTGGGCGGCTAAGTCCGATCTGCGGATGCACCGTTGCCGCAGGCGCTGGAGCCGCAGCCGGAATTACATACCTTCTTTCTCAAGATATGACTAAAGTGGAGGATGCAATTGAAATTCACGTCAGCAACCTGATTGGCATGATATGTGACGGTGCAAAAGACACTTGTGCCCTTAAGGTAGCTACCGGTGCCTATGAAGCCTTTACGGCAGCGATGATTGCCTTAGAAAAAAACGGACACGATATCCCGAGGGGCATCATAGGAGAGACTCTCGAAGAAACTGTAGACAATATGGCCGAATTGAGCAATAAGGGAATGAAGAATGTTGACACTATAATAATCAGCCTACTTCAGAATAACATTTTATAGCAATTCCTTATTTGATAACTTCATACCGAACAAAATAAAATATAAACACGAGTCCAATAGGCGTGACAGCTTACATGAACTCGTGTTTATATTTGTTATTTTATAGAATCAATTTGTTGCCCGGCTTGCCTCCTTTGGTTATTTTATCCAGTTCGGATAATATTGCCGGAGATGCCACATCCAGGCGCGGTTTCTTGTTTTCCTGAGAGGTTAGTTCGCGAAGCTTTTGTTCGTATTCTTCCATGCTCTTTTTAATCGTATCAGCGTCTCCCTTGAGCCATAGAAGGATATTTTCCGCTATGGCCTTTACCTCTTCATCGGTCAGATCGTTTTGCGTAGCACCAATTGCCTTCATGAGCTTTCCCTGCTCTCTGACCGCATCTACAATGTCGTCATCGGTTATAATGCCCTTCTTATAAAGGGCTCGACCCAATACATCGAACTTGGTCTTCATGCTCTCTTCGGACATGGCCACGCTGTCTATACGAGCCATCATCAAAGAAAGCATATCTTCCAATGTCATTTGCATTGCTCTGGGTTGCATTATATATTCCCCCTTATGGTAGATAAATTTCTAATATTTCCGTTCTTGCCTACGCGTCAAGCACGTGTATTTTAACAGAAACAGAATGAATTATAAATGGAAGTTTAATAAAAAAGGGACCTCAACGGGTCCCTTTTTTTGAGGAGGAGATAGGGTTTGGATACGGTATTTGGCTTTGTCTTCCATTGCCGCACCCAGCAAATGAGAGTTTAATCACCTATAGCTGTTTTGTCAACTTGAAAATTATATTCTATATTTTTCCATTATTTATAATTTTCAGAATATTTTTTGAGATAATACAGTATTGTTATGCTATGGCAATCACTTCCATCTCAAGTAGAGCCTTTTCCTTTGGTAGTTTGCTCACTTCAACGAGAGATCTGGCAGGTCTATGATCGCCAAAGAATTCTGAATACACCTTGTTGATGGCCTGAAAATTGGCAATATCGGTTACAAAAACTGTGGTTTTAACGACTTTCGATATATCAGACCCGGCACTTTCCAGAATTGCCTCAATGTTTTGCAACACCCTGACCGTCTGCTCCTCTGCAGAACCTTCTACAATCAAGCCGCTTTCCGGGTCTAGAGGCAGCTGCCCCGAAACGAAGACAAATCCGTTTACTTTTACAGCAAGCGAATAGGGCCCAACTGCTTTAGGTGCTTTATCACTATGGATATATTGCATTTACTTCGCCTCCCAAAAAGAGATAATCTATATAGTTAAATCATATTACCACACCTCGTAAACCCCTTTGAAGTACTTATTTCGCAAGCGTCTTCGACCACCTATTTTTGCTAACTTTTCCCCAAAAATGATATATTTTAAGAGACCCAAGACATTAGTAATAAAAATCCAGTGGATTTAGAAAACAAAACAATTTTAAGGAGGTGTGAAAGGTGGGAAGAGTTATCGCCGAGATAGTCGTGGTTCCCCTGGGAACGAACAGTCCCAGTATAAGCTCTTACGTGGCCGAGGTGGAAAGAACCTTGAGAAAATTCAATCTGAAAGTCAGGTTAACGCCTATGAGCACTGTCTTGGAAGGTGAACTGGATGAGGTGCTCAATGCCGCTAAAGTAGCCCACAATTGCTTATTCGAAAAAGGAGTGTCAAGAGTTTCAACTAATCTCAGAATTGATGAAAGAAGAGATAAAGAATTAACTATGGACGGCAAAATTAAAGCCGTCGAGGAAAAGCTTTAGCTTCCCGCTAAATATTCAAATGCCCCGCAAGCTTGCGGGGCATTTGAATATGTTCAATTTATAACTTTTGCATTTTAGAGTCCTTGATATAATTGCCTAAAAAATCAACTTCCGCCTTCGGAGCATATTTTTTGATTATTTCTTCAAGCAAAGGTGCATCGGAACGCTTAAACAATAACTTCCATCCAGTGATTCCTCTTTCAAAAAAGACCATCACCATATCGCCCTTGTA
This sequence comes from Acetomicrobium thermoterrenum DSM 13490, assembly GCF_900107215.1. Classification (NCBI taxonomy): domain Bacteria; kingdom Thermotogati; phylum Synergistota; class Synergistia; order Synergistales; family Acetomicrobiaceae; genus Acetomicrobium; species Acetomicrobium thermoterrenum. The sequence goes on from NZ_FNPD01000002.1 coordinate 216,315, forward strand.
GGCAAAAGTAGCTGCTTTTACATCTTCCCATGGAAGAAATTCTTTGGATATTCCAAGTATTCCATATACTTCTTTTGTTATTCCATTAGATGAAATGTAGATTTTCTTTTTATACATAATACCGTAAAAGGAAACGATGATTAATATTATCTTATAAAAAGAAAAATCTAATACTGCCGAAAAAATGCAATAACACCCGAAAACAAATAAAATGAATTTCATCCAAATGGGAGTCGAATAGCTTGATCGTGATTCGATGATGGTCTCCATCGGTCATACCTCCGTAGACAATTCTACTATACGTTTACGATATCCTCATCCGTATCCTTGCGCCAGAATATCGATTTGCCCATAGCTGTTAAAGCAATGGCCACGATCGGGTTAAGGTAATTAAGAAAAGCGTAGGGCAAATACTGAATAGTAGGCACTCCTAAGACGCTTGTATGATAAGCTCCGCATGTATTCCATGGGACTAAAACCGATGTCAATGTGCCGCTATCTTCCAAACTTCTGGAAAGCATTCTCGGGTGAAGCCCTCTTTCATCGAAGGCGGGCTTAAACATCCTGCCAGGCAACACTATTGAAACATACTGATCCCCCAAGAAAATGTTGGAAACTATACAAGAAATTATTACCGATGTAACCAGTCCTGTAACGCTTTTTACATGGCGCAAGAGGGCCTGCAGTAATACCTCCAATATTCCGCAGCGCTCCATGACACCACCGAAGGAAAGTGCGCATAGTATCAAAGAAACAGTCCACATCATGGAATCGAGTCCGCCACGTTCGAGTAAATCGCTGAGCATCCCTCCCACTTCTTGAGCAAGTTCGGGGGCGACATCGCTGACACCCTGCGCAGCGAGGATGCCCGCTACGGCATCGAGACTCTCCGCTCCTGCAACTTCCGCGCTAAAGGCAGGGCTGTAACCGTAATGAATTGCAGTGACCATCGTTCCCAGTCCGCTGCCTTGAAGAAGTATCATTATACCGCCCAGTACCACACCTGCAAATAAACTTGGTATTGCCGGAAATCTTAAAGCTGCCAGCAAAACTACCACTATAGGGGGAATAAGACCCACGACGCTTATGTTAAATTCTGCAGCTAGCAGCTTTTGAAAAGCGGCTATCCTCGACACATCTAAAGTCCCGCCTGCAAACCTGAGGCCCAATACTACGGTAATAATGGCAACTATAACGTAGGTGGGCAAAGTTGTGGAAACCATGGCCCTTATGTGACTAAAAAGAGTCGTCCCCGAAACTGCGGGTGCAAGATTTGTAGTGTCAGAAAGAGGCGACATTTTATCGCCAAAGTATGCCCCGGAAATAACTACGCCGGCTGCCAGCGGCATTGGAACTCCTAGCCCCGCAGCAATACCTATCAAGGCCAAACCTACAGTGCCTGAGGTGCCCCACGAGGTGCCCGTAGCCAATGAAACTATAGAACAGATTATCAAAGTTGCAAGTAAAAATATGCTGGGCGAGAGGATGCCCAAACCATAATATATGAGCGTCGGCACGATGCCGCCCTGTATCCATGAGCCAATTATCATTCCCACTATCATTAATATCAAAACAGCCTGAAGCCCTGCAAGGATACCGCGAAACATGCCCTCTTCCATATCTTTCCATTGAAAATGCAACAAATAACGGCCCATTAAACACACAAAGGCAGCAGAGAATACCAGGGGAATGTGCACATCTACGCCCAAAACCAAAACACCGGTTCCAATACAGACAGCAGCTACGCAAACTGCCAGAACAGCTTCAAAAAGAGTAGGTTTTCTCGTCGAACTTCTATTTTCGCTCATTCTCATTTCTACCTCCTCTCATATTTTAATTATTGCCATGAAAACAATATTGCACGGGTAATATGTCCTCTTCACCTCCTCTCCTATCGACTGCACTGCTTGTACAATTGTCGAACGCACATGCAACTGTGCGTCTCATTTATGATATATTTTATCATGTAGACATAGGAACGACATATATTTATATAACCACTTAAAGTTTCTATATCAGGACTACTTAACGCGTTTTCTGAAACTACGCCAAATATCTGCAGACATCAAAATTATTCTTTCCCATTAGATGTCGGACGTTGATAAGGCATGGGAACATATTGAACGGAGGGGCGTCTCTGTCCGGCTTGAGGATATAGATGCATCAAAGATGCTACCTCCTCAGGAATTCCACTCGTTACATTGAGGCCCAACCGTTTTGCTTCTTCATACATAATAGGATAATCATGGGTCCACCTGCCATCGGTTAATGCAGTGGAGAGTTCTTCTGCTTTTTCCTCGGGGACGTCATTGCTTATCAAGAGGTCGTATACAAAGCGCCGAGTTTGTGTAATGGCTTTCTTTGACATATCAGCCAATATGATAGTATTGTCATCGACCTCTGAAATTGGTTTCTGTTCAAGGACCTTTAGAATGGAAACAGCTGCGTATTGACCTATTTGAGGATCTACCGGGCCCAAAACTGCATTTTCATCCATCACTATTTCGTCCGCAGCAAGGGCAATTAGCGTTCCACCAGACATAGCATAATGGGGAACGAAGACAGTAACCTTTGCATCATGCTTAGACAATGCGTTTGCAATTTGTTCGGCTGCCAAGAGGATGCCTCCGGGTGTATGAATTATTAAGTCTATCGGCATATCTTTAGGAGTTAATTTTATTGCCCGAAGCACTTCCTCGGAATCCTCGATGCTAATGAAATTCCGTGCGAACATTCCTAAAAAACCGATGGATTCCTGTCTGTGGATTAGCGTAATGACTCGACTTCTGCGTTTCTGCTCTATTTTCTTGATCAGTCCTTGTCGGAGCCGTTCGAGGTTCCATTGCCTGAAGGAGGGAAGCACTAACAAAAAAAGAAAGAGCAACCAAAAAATATCGAAACCGTACATTTCAATTACACCACCTTAATATAAAATATAGTTATCGGATGAACTGAAAAAACTTTCAGCTTTCATGATTATAATAGCAAAAGGCCACGGAAAAGTAACTATCCGCGGCCTTAAACTATATTTCACACTTTTAGTGTGCACTAGTACTATGCAGATTCTTTGGAGACAGCTTTCTTTTTATTGTTGTTCTTTCCCTTCGCTACAGGAATAAAAGTAATATTGTCTTCTGAGACATCGACTTTGATTACGCTTTCCGGTTTTATTTTTCCTTCAAGCAAAATGTCAGCCAGCCTGTCTTCGATGTATCGCTGTATGGTCCTTCGCAAGGGTCGCGCGCCAAATTTAGGCTCGTACCCCTTTTTCAACAAAAACCCCTTTGCAGCCTCGCTAACTTCGATGAATATTCCCTTTTCGGCCAATCTTTCAGCTACGTCATCGATCATGATATCTACAATCTGAAGAAGTTCCTTTTCGCCTAAAGGCTTAAAGACCACTATTTCGTCTATTCTGTTTATAAACTCCGGTCTAAAGGTCCTTCTTACCGCATCCAATATATTTTTCTTTGCGGCCTCGAAATCGATCTGATTTTCCGATTCGGCAGCAAACCCAATGGCCGGACCTTTCATCAAATCCTGCGCTCCGAGGTTACTCGTCATAATGATCACCGTGTTTTTGAAATCGACAACACGACCCTGTCCATCGGTTAACCTTCCATCCTCCAGGATTTGCAAAAGTATATTAAACACATCGGGATGGGCCTTTTCTATCTCGTCGAAAAGAACCACAGCATAGGGACGCCTTCTGACAGCCTCGGTCAATTTGCCTCCTTCTTCATATCCCACATAACCGGGAGGTGCACCTATGAGTTTGGAAACCTCATGGCGTTCCATAAATTCGCTCATGTCGAGACGGATCATGGAATTTTCGTCGCCGAACATAAATTCCGCCAAAGCTTTGCTCAGCTCAGTTTTGCCAACGCCAGTAGGGCCTAAAAACAGGAAACTCCCTATGGGTCGCCGGGGATCCTTCAAGCCGCTTCGGGCCCTCCTGATCGCTTTGGCCACTATGGATACAGCTTCCTCTTGATCTATAATGCGTTTATGAATTTCTTCTTCCATGCGAAGCAGCCGTTGGCTTTCTTCTTCCGTCATTTGCGTGACGGGAATGCCTGTCCATTCTGAAACCACCAATGCGATGTCTTCCTCGTCGACTATTGGTTCTTCTTGCGACTTCTTGGCCTGCCATTCCTTCCGTTTTTCTTCCAGCTCTTCTGATAATTTTCTTTCTTCGTCCCTTAAGTCAGCGGCTTTTTCAAATTCTTGAGACGCTACTGCTGCTTCCTTTTCCTTTCTCACCGTCTCGAGCTTCTTTTCCAGCTCCTTTATAAACTCCGGCGGATTCATAGTAGAAAGTCGCACCCTCGCACCAGCTTCGTCGATAAGATCGATAGCCTTGTCAGGCAAATATCTGTCGCTTATGTAACGAGCAGAAAGCCTTGCTGCTGCCTCCAAAGCTTTATCCGTTATTTTGACCCGATGGTGCGCCTCATATTTATCTCTCAAACCCTTTAAGATCTCTATGGTGTCTTCTATAGTGGGCTCACCCACAAAAACAGGTTGAAATCTCCTCTCTAAAGCTGCATCTTTTTCGATGTATTTTCTGTATTCGTCCAAAGTCGTAGCCCCAATTACTTGAAATTCTCCCTTGGCAAGGCTTGGCTTTAAGATATTGGCAGCGTCGACGGCTCCTTCTGCTCCGCCTGCACCAACTAATGTGTGAATTTCATCGATGAAGACGATCACGTCTTTGGAGTCGCGAACCTCCTTGACCAGTTTTCTCATGCGCTCCTCGAATTCACCTCTGTATTTGGTTCCCGCTACCAAATTGCCAATATTAAGTTGGACTATTCTTTTGTTTTTAAGAACTTCCGGGACCTCACCTGTAGCTATTCTCTGAGCCAATCCTTCGACAATTGCAGTCTTTCCTACGCCTGGATCACCAATGAGGCAGGGGTTGTTTTTAGTCCTGCGCGACAAAATTTGAATTACTCGCTGTATCTCCCGCTCACGACCGATAACGGGATCGAGTTCGCCTTGACGAGCCATCTCAACTAAATCGATGCCTAATTGGTCGAGAGTCGGAGTCTTGGTATGAGATTTCTTTCTTGACAAACCTTGGCTTTGGCTCATTTGATCTACCTCCCCTCCGGAGAGATATCGAACAACTTCCTGATACACCTTTTGCATATCCAACCCCATGCTGGTAAGAACCTGAGCTGCGATTCCTTCCCCCTCGGCTAACAACCCCAGGAGGATATGCTCTGTTCCAACGTAGTTGACACCCATATTTCGAGCTTCCCTCATAGCCAAGTCCAGAACTCGCTTTGCCCTGGGACTTAAAGGCAGATCTATCGGTTTGTCCTTTGCTTGTCCTTTGCCAACCAATTGTTCAACCCTCTTGCGAACTTCATCTAAATCTATGCCCAAGGACATCAGCACATGGGCTGCTACTCCATCGCCTTCGGCCAATAAGCCCAGCAATATATGTTCCGTACCTATTACATCGTGACCCAACCTCAGCGCTTCTCTATGAGCTAATTGGACCACCCTTCTTGCTCGCTCCGTAAAAAATTGCCACATTCTACATCACCCCTCTTATCCTTACTTAGGCTCTATGCTTTTAAGACGTTCCCGCAAAAAGGTTGCCCTGTACACATCCCTTTCATCCGGGGTCAGTTCCTTGCCCGCAAATAACTGAACATGGTTCGGTTGTACGCCAAGAACAAGATTATTCCAATCCTCCACGGAAAGTTTAGGAGTTATTTCCATGTCACTGCCCATCTTGATTAGCGAAATCAGTTCAAGAGCTTCTCTCGTGCTGATGTTTCTGCAATATCTCATTACGCCAAATGCCCTCCAAACCCTGTCATCTAAGGAACTGCCTAATTTACGCTTCATCACCGCTCTGGCGCGTTCTTCCTCCGTAACAATTTGTCGTACAGCAGAAGCTACCTTATCAATCAGCTCTTCCTCACCGAGGCCCAAGGTAATTTGATTTGAGATTTGATATAATGAGCCCAGCACATCGCTTCCTTCCCCATAGGTTCCCCTCACTGTAAGGCCAATGCGATTACATTCATTTATCAAAGTAGCGATTTGCTTTGACATCTCAAGCGCCGGTATATGAACCATTACCGAGGCACGCATTCCAGTTCCGACGTTCGTCGGGCATGCCGTCAGATAGCCGAAATCAGAATCGAAGGCATAATCCAACTTTTCAAACGTCATTTCGACCTTTTTTGCTATTCTCCACACTTCGTTAAGCTCAAGACCTGCCAAAATAACCTGAATCCTAAGATGATCTTCCTCATTGACCATTATCGATATGACACCTTTTGAATCCACTACTACTACTCTGCCAGGTCCGTCGCCTGCGAAGGGAGGACTAATAAGGTGTTTCTCTACCAACACCCACCTGGACAAGGAATCCAGGGCGTTCATTTCTACAACATCGCTATCTTTTAAAAGGTCCGAATCTGATATCACTTGTTTAACATTATCAACAATGGCATATAATTTTTCATGATCACATCGATGGGTAAAAGGAAAATCACTTAAATTTCGCGCTAATCTTATTCTGCTGGAAACAGCTATATTAGAATTGCTTCCTTTCCCCTTTACCCACTCTATTGGATGTGCTAACAAGTCACGCTTTGCCATCGCTACCATCACCTTTCGATGTTAATTCGCGGATACGATCGCGAATTTTCGCCGCACGTTCGTACTCCTCTTTTTCTACCGCTTCTTTAAGCTCCTTTTTTAATTGTTCCAGTTCGTCTCCTGTAGCATCTTTTTCTATGTAACTCAACTCAGGCTTACTCCCCCTATGACGATCAGCTCCATGAATTTTTCGAAGCAAGGGCTTAATATAATCTCGGAAAGACTCGTAGCATTTTGGACATCCAAACTTGCCGGTTTTTTGAAAAGTCGAATAATCCAACCCGCAGCCTTGGCATTTAATCTCAGTTCTCACGGGCCTGCGCAATTCTTTGGCAGCGAAGGGTTCGAAGAGGGAACCCAAGAGATTTTCCCATGACAAATCAAAATTAAAATGAGGAAATAGATCGATACCCTCCAGACCCATAGTCTCTGCGCATTCTCTGCATAGATGATATTCCTTTACCTCACCGTTTATAATTTGCTTGATATGCACCTCTGCTTCCCGTTTCTGACATCGTTCGCACATCATTGTAAATTCCCCCTATATAATGGCCAGGCTTTTGAGCACCCGTCTAACCAGTTCAGTATTAATTTCATCTCTGCGATAGGCGGGTAGATCGAAAAAGGATACCAACACTTCATCGACAAATCTCAAGATAACTTCTAACATGGTGCGTTCCCTCAGCGTCAACAGTTCACGTTCTTCCAAATTTTTCAAAAGACGCCTTGTTTCCTGCGGTGTCATTACTCCATCAACTATCTCTTCAATGTGATTGAGTCTGTCCTCCACGCCGGAAAGACATACCCGTATAATTCTAATGTAACCGTTTCCTCCCCTTTGACTCTCTACGATAAAACCTCTTTCAGGCGTAAATCTGCTTTGCAAGACATAGTTTATTTGACTTGGCACACAACCGAAAACATTTGCCAACTCCTTGCGTCGCAATATGATCTCATCCGCCGAATTAGCCTCAAGCAGGCTTCGTATATATTTTTCTATCTTTTCAGTGAGGCTTTCCATATCTATGTACCCCCATCCTGCCTATGGCATTAGTGCGACCATGCTCATTATATGCATGAAGGTCAAAATATGTCAAGAATATTTTTAGGGATACAAAACATTTTTAGGGGAATTAAAGTGAGGAAATCTCGGTCGTTACAAGAATAGCATCTTGACTCCTACAAGACAAATTACAAGACCGCCAAAAACACAAGCCCATCGGCCTAAAAGAAAGCCCAGAGTTCTGCCGAAGTATACTCCCAATAAACACATGCATAAAGTAACAAAACCAACAACAGAGGAAAAGAACATGATGGAAATATTCGCCACTGCAATACCAATTCCAACGGACAATGCATCGATCGAAGTGGCAATCGCAAGAAATAACAATGCCAGCCCCTTAGTAATGTCCCTAGGACTGCATTGTTCTTCCCTTTTTGAATCCTTAAGCATTTTAAGGCCGATACAAATAAGAACAACCGAAGCTATCCATTCGTCATAGGGAGAAAACTTGCGCAAAATATAGTAACCCAGAAAATATCCAAAGATGGGCATAATAAACTGAAAAATACCGAACACACTCCCCATTCGTAGGGCAACCGTAAGATGACTATCCTTTCGGCAAGCTCCAACACTCAAGCATACCGAAAATGCATCCATCGATAAAGATAGGCCAATTAGTATAATGTAAACAATAGGCAAATGTGCGAAACTCCCTTCTCAATCTTTTAAATACCCTTCAACAGCAAATGGTCATTATACTCCTTTCGAATTATATAATCATGCGCTCCAAAACCTTAAGTGGCTCTTTCGCCAACTTTATGCTCGGTCCCTGCTAATAATCTTCTGATATTTGCATGATGTCTAACTATTGTAAGGAACGCCAAAAAGGACGAGGCCACGATATAAGAAATATCGGCGCCAAACAACTTCAACCATATCGGCGTTGAAGCAAGGGATATCATAGATGCTAAAGAAACGTAACGACTCACCCTCATCACGCAATACCACACAACCCCGCCAAGGATCGAAGCGAGGGGGTAAAACATAAATATAACGCCGAAGGAAGTTGCCACTCCCTTTCCGCCTTTAAATTTCAACCACACAGGAAAATTGTGTCCCAAAACAGCTACAACTCCTAAAAAAGACAGCAATTGCGGAGAAGATACCCCCAAGACCCTTGCAATTAGTAAGGCCAATCCGCCTTTTGTTATGTCGAAGATACCCACAGCGATTGCCCACTTTTTACCCATCACTCTCCCGACATTTGTAGCTCCTATATTGCCTGAACCATACTTCCTAATGTCATCGCCCTTTACTAGTTTGACAACCAAATATCCCATAGGAGCTGATCCCAGCAAATAGGCCAATAGTATCAGAAACACCGACACCTGACATCACTCCTTCTCTTTGCGCAATATTAGAGCATCCGCAACTAACACTCCTTTTCCTTCGTCTAGTACAAAAACCGGATTTGCATCCAATTCTTTTAGCTCACTTTCTATACATGCCATTCTCGATATTAAACTAACTGCTTTTGCCAAAGCGTTTATGTCCTTTCGTTTTTGACCACGTGCTCCTGCAAGCAGGGGGTAACCTTTAAGTTCCTCTATCATTTCCATAGCGGTATTCTCATCGATGGGGGCGCGTCGCAACGAAACATCTCTCAGCACTTCGACATATATTCCTCCCAAACCGACGGCGACAATCGGGCCAAAAATCGGGTCTCTTTTGACACCTATCATACATTCCAAACCGCTACCGACCATTTCTTGAACTAATACTCCCTCTATGTTGGCTTCAGCGTTAAATTTCCTGGCCTTTTCCAATATTCTGCCGTAGGCATTGCGAATTTGTTCTTCATTTTGCAAGTTTAGGGCAATTACTCCAGCCTCAGTTTTGTGAAGAATTTGAGGAGACATAACCTTTAAAGCCACGGGATACCCAATCTCTTCGCTTGCTTCTATGGCCTCTTCCAAGGACAAGCAAAGTCTCTCATTTGTCACCGGAACGCCCCAATGCTCCAACAATTTCTTTGAGTCGTATTCCGTCATCATTAATGGAAGTTTGGGCAAAAATGGTTCTCCCTTGACCTCTATGTCTTTCGTAGGTTTCAACATGACTTCATACCAGTTGGCAAGTGTGCTCAGTGCAAAAGCACTTCTGCGCAAACTTTGAAATAACGGTACACCTGCAGCCTTAAGCTGTTTCAAAAAAACTTCCCCATGTTTACGGTCAATCAGCCAGGTACAATTGATAGGTTTTTTGGTCCCTTGACTCGCAGCTATGAGGTCCTGGACCATCTGTTCGCCCGATTTACCGGTAATCATGGATATAATGACGGTGACCATGTCTATGTCAGGACATTCGAGCACCGCATCCAAACAGCCAGGGAAACCTTTGGGGTCATTTATCACCTGCGCAGTCATGTCTATAGGGTTTGAGCTGGAGCCGAAGGGGGGTATATAGGGTTTTATCTTCTCTTGCGTGTTTTCATCCAAAACCGGCACATTCAGGCCATAGTCGTCCAACAAATCCGTCATGATTATACCTGCTCCTCCGGAAGTAGTTAACACCGCTACCTTTTTGCCTGTAGCTCTTTTGGGAGAAGAAAATATCGTTCCCAGATCGATGATATCTTCTACGTCAGAAATGCTTATAACACCATATTGCTTAAATACGGCATCCCAAACTTCCCTATCACCCGTAAGAGCAGCTGTGTGACTTTTCGCTGCCTCTTTAGCCACATCGCTCTTACCGACTTTCAGTACTGCAATTGGAATTTCCCTCTTTTTGGCTTGTTGCACTAAATCCAGGAACTTTGAGCCGTCTTTCAAACCTTCCATGTAAAGGATAAGAAGTTTCACTTCTCTGTCCTCAATAATGAACCGCCCAAAATCAACTACATCTAAATCTACTTGATTGCCAGTAGTTACTACATAGCGAAACTTTACACCACTGTCGGCACCTAGGGCAAAAGAGGCAAATCCAAAAGCTCCACTTTGCGAGACGTAAGCAATATGTCCAGGTTCCAGGGGTTCTGCGTCTAGTGAAGCAGAAAAACTCAGAGGAACACCGTCGACAAAATTTACCAAACCTTGACAATTCGGACCTACCAAACGGATATTCCATTTATTTGCTATATAAATTATTTTATCCTGAAGTTGAGTGTCGTCAGCTTCAGCAAACCCCGAAGAAAATATGACAGCGAAGGGAACGTTTTTCTCTCCGCATTGTTCCAAAATATCGGGCACAAGGGCAGCTCTTACTCCAATAATGACAACATCCGGAGACGCCGGAAGGGATCTAATATCTGGATAACATTTGAATCCATGAAGTGAATCGTATTTAGGATTCACAGGAAAAATATCCCCTCTATAATTGTATCGGTTCAGCAATTTTAAAGGTCGACCTGATATGCTATCCATGTTAGATGATGCGCCAACTATGGCAATTTTTTTAGGCTTAAAAAGGCGGTTTAGGTCCACAAATGATGACATTTCATCCCCTCCTAACAATATCGGATATGTAAATATATTATCATATCTCCTTTATTAACAGATTCAGGAGAGGAAACTTATTGCCCACAAATTGCGAAACTCACTTCTCATTAACGCTATCAAAAAAAGAAGGAGCCTGTTGTGGCTCCTTCTTTTTTTGATCTATGGTGCCGAGGGGGGGATTTGAACCCCCACGGGAAATCCCACACGCCCCTCAAACGTGCGTGTCTACCAATTCCACCACCTCGGCGTTGCAATCGCATTATACGCAACTTATTTTTATTAGTCAATACTGATGAGAAATGGATCAATTGGGTATGGCGCTTTTAGTAAGCAATTTAGCATATTAGCCCTAAACTTAAAAGGGTTAAGATTTTTCAATTGGCAATGTGGTCTTTTAGAATACATATTTTACAATTGGTTGCATCCAAATGCGCCTTCAGACCTATGGGTACGGTAATTTTAGAATCACAATGCCCAGCTGAAAAGTTAGCTATTGTGGGTTTTCTGAGGGGGATAATGTAATCAGCGAATACTTCCTCAAGATTAAGGCTTTTGGAAGCATCTGTCTCTTCGCAATTTCTAAAATCTCCCAAAATAAAACCTGCAGCCTCTTCCAGTTTCCCGGCCAAGCGCATTTGCAGAAGCATTTTATCTACCTTGTACGGTTTTTCGTCGATATCCTCCAGCAAAAGCAGTTTCCCCCGAGTATCTATTTCATAGGGCGTTCCTAACGTAGCAGCAACTATGGACAAATTTCCCCCGACAATTTCTCCCTCTGCTTCTCCCTGAGATAAAGCCCGAAGTGGTCGGCCTTCGGGATTGGATAGGATCATATTTTCCGTTGAACCGCAAACTGCTGATATGAAACTATTTTTAGTAAATTCATCTAAACCCTTCGCGAAATCTATTCCCATAGGTCCGTGAAAGGTGGGCATTTTTGCCCTTTGAAAAAAGGTTACAAGTAGAGCCGTTATATCGCTATACCCTATAAAAGGTTTAGGGTTGTCTTTGATAATATCGAAATCCAGCATATCGAGTATTCTCATGCTCCCGTATCCGCCACGCAGGCAAATTATTCCGTCAATATCTTCATTAACGAACATTTTGTTTACATCACTGGCTCTTAAGTGATCATCACCCGACAAATAGCCCCTACGGGCATAACAAGATTCGCCAACGATGACCTTAAACCCCAACTCTTTAATTGCGATCTCGGCCTTCTTTAGGTCCTCCTCATTGGTTGGGCTCGCAGGCGCCAGCATTCCAAGGGTATCGTGTCGTTTTAAAGCCCTAATTTGCATTCTTGTTTGTCCTCCTCTAAACAAAATTTCATTTTTCCTTTGGCATTTGTATGTAATTTATAGTAAAATATTTCTTAGAAAAGCCCTTCCTCATCGGGACATACATACATAGGCGTTGCCGTTCCCTCCTGCCTATGTATGTATGTCTTTATTTTTAGGCATTTATCGAGGGGTAATAAAAAGGATACGCTCAAACTACAAAGAACGCTTCACTATGTTTCCCTCGACCATAACAAGGAGAAGATGACTGGAGTAGCTTAAAGGATCCCCGTCCCACACCAGAAGATCGGCTACTTTGCCCTTATCTATTGATCCGAGCTCCTTCTCCATTCCGATATGTTCGGCTGCTTTTATTGTAATGGCTGCCAAAGCCTCATCTGAAGGCATGCCTGCCGAGACAGCTAAAGAGGCATGCAAAACCAGGTGATTTAACGGAACAACCGGATGGTCAGTAGTAAAACACAGATGAACGCCTTTTTCGTATTGTTCTACGGCACCTTCCCACGATCTGTTTTGAAGTTCCAACTTAGATCTTGAGGTGATACCCGGACCATAAGCTACAGGAATTTGCCTCGGAGCGAGGACCTCGGTTATCTTGTCCCCTTCTGTACCATGCTCTAATGTAAACTTGAGGTTAAACTCATCGGCTATACGAATGGCTGTTATCATGTCATCGGCCCTATGGGCATGAATCCTTAAGGGCAATTCGCCCCTCAATACGGGAAGCAAAGCTTCCCATTTCATATTTCTGTCAAAAATATTGCCTTCTCTTTGAGCACGATCTTTCCTTTGAGCATAATCTTGAGCCGTCATAAACGATTCTCTCAAAATTGCAGCCACTGACATCCTCGTGGCGGGAGAACGGTCTTTCTTTTTGTATAAATTTTTCGGGTTTTCTCCGAAAGCCGCTTTCATACCTGAAGGAAATCTTCTAACCATTTTATCTATTATTCGACCATAAGTTTTGATGATAGCTCCCTGACCACCCAAAACATTTGCACTTCCGGGCAAAACCTGCACTGTCGTCACTCCGCCTGATATAGCTTCGTCAAAAGCTCTATCATAGGGATTTATCGCATCAATGACGCGCAGATGTGGCGTTACAGGATCGGTGTGTTCGTTTACACTTTCTTCATCTTGCGGATAACCTTCCTCTATTAGACCGATATGTGTGTGAGGGTCGATAAAACCGGGTGTGACAATACGATCTGTCACGTCAACCACTTCGCACTCGGAAACGCCTTTGAGTCCTTTGCCTATGTCTTTAATAATCCCCTCTTCGATCAATATATCAACGTTTTCTAATACACCCTTGGTTACAGTAAATACAACGCCGCCCTTCAATATAACTGATGAATTTTTCACTTTTCTTTAAGACCCTCCGCTCTTTAATTTTTGGCCAATACCAATTATGAACTCTATCATCGATTAATTCAAATTAAACTTATTTTCCAACGGGTTTATTATTTGAAATATCTGCTGATTATTGATATATTTACTTAAAACATTTTTAAAAAAGGGAGTGGAAAAGGTGATTACCTTACCCCAAGGTAAGAATGAGGACATCTCGATAGTTGTTACAGGAGCAGCCGGTCAAGGCATTCAAACGGTCGAGGATATTCTTGGAAAAGTACTTAAAAGAAGCGGGCTTAACGTATTTGCCACTAAAGAATATATGTCCCGAGTCAGAGGAGGAAATAACTCTACTGAAATTCGAGTTTCATCAAAGAGCGTACGAGCCTTCGTAAATCGCATAGATCTGCTCATTTGTTTAAACAAAGGACTCAGGAATTACCTTAAGGAACGCATCAGCAGCGATACTGTTATAATAGGCGACATAGAGGAAATGGGAAAGGAATTGGCAGGAAGGGGCCAAATGTTTTTTGACGTACCCTTGCTACATTTTGCCAAAGAGTTAGGTAGCCCCCTATTCGCCAACGTCGTCGCTGCCGGGATAATAACGTCCCTTTTTGACGTAGATATGTCCCTTTTGGAACAGTACTTTGACGAAAGATTTGGAGCAAAGGACAAGAGTTTAGTAACCAAGAATATTGATGCAGCTAAAAAGGGCTACGAAATAGCACAGGAACTTGCAGAGGACATAACCGTAAAGATGGACCACAACAGCGAAATTGGAAAAGAACTTCTTCTTACAGGAAGCGATGCAGTGGCTTTGGGAGCAATTGCAGGCGGTTGCAATATGATCTTCGGTTATCCAATGTCCCCTGCAACAGGGGTTCTTTCCTATCTTTCACAAGTCGCTGAAGAGTTTGGAATAGTGACCGAACAAACCGAAGATGAAATTTCTGCCATAAACATGGCCATCGGGGGCTGGTACGCTGGCGGCCGTGCCATGGTTACGACCTCCGGCGGAGGGTTTGACTTGATGAGCGAAGGGTTGTCCTTAGTCGGGATTGGCGAGAGCCCAATGGTAATACATCTGGGACAACGCCCCGGGCCGGCTACAGGTCTTGCCACGCGAACTGAACAGGCGGATTTAAATTTAGCCCTCTACGCGGGACATGGCGAATTTCCACGGGCAATACTCGCTCCGGGTTCGATCCAGGAAGCTTTTTATATGACACAGCATGCCTTTAATTTAGCGGCTCGCTATCAGGTCCCTGTTTTCATTCTCACCGATCAGTATCTTTTAGACTCGTCGTATAACCTTCCCGCTTTCTCTTGCGAAGGCCTTAAGGTCGAAAAACATATCGTAAAAACAGATGAATCATACAAACGTTATGTCATAACCGAAGATGGTGTATCGCCAAGAGGCATTCCGGGCTACGGCAAGGGACTAATAGCCTTTGACAGCAACGAACATGGTGAGACGGGAAGAAATATGGATGAAGATCCTCAAATTCGAAGCGAAATGAACGCCAAAAGAATGCGCAAACTGAAGGGACTAGAGGAAGACTCTCTTCCGCCTGCACTTTATGGAGACGTAGATTACGATGTGCTTTTAATAGGGTGGGGATCTACTAAACATATCATCGAAGAGGCGATAGAGAAATTTTCAAGGCCAAAAACGGCCTTTTTGCAAATAAGACAGCCCTTCCCGCTGCACAGCTCTACAAAAGATTATTTGAAAAGAGCAAAGGTTATAGTAGACATAGAAGGGAACGCTACGGCTCAAATGGCCAACTTAATTAAGCTGCTTACCGGCATTGAAGCATCTCATCGAATACTGACATCTTCTGGAATGGAAATTACGGTTGAAGAATTATTAATTAAGCTGCGTTGTTTGCATGTATAGTTTGGAGGGATAAAAATGACAGATGTTAGAATGTTCGATGTTCCTGGCCCTATAGATATAATGTGGTGTCCCGGTTGTGGCAATTTCCCCATACTTGACGCAATCAAAAAAGCCTTGGCCGAGCTCGATCTTACGCCCCAAGACGTGCTGATCTGTTCCGGAATAGGACAGGCCGCTAAACTAAATCACTATGTCAATACCCACTTTCTTCATGGCCTCCATGGCCGCTCTATTTCGAACGCTACCGGGGCAAAAGCAGCCAATCCCAAGCTGGTCGTCCTAGACGTTGGAGGAGACGGCGACAGATATGCTGAAGGGGGAAATCATATAATTCACACAATAAGGCGAAACCCGGATATAACAGCACTCGTTCACGATAACAGGGTTTACGGTTTGACAAAGGGGCAGGCCTCCCCAACAAGCCCTATGGGATACATATCGCCCACAACCCCGAAAGGAGTGGCAAGCTTGCCTTTGAATCCAATTGCCCTCGCCGTATCACTCGACGCTTCTTTCGTTGCTCAAGCCTTTGCAGGAGACATAGAAGAAACAAAAGAGATACTAAAAAAAGCCATATCCCATAAAGGATTTTCTTTTGTCAACATATTTCAACCCTGCGTCACCTTTAATAAAATCAATACTTATCAATGGTTTAAAGAAAACACATATTATCTTGGAGATGACTACGATGCAAGCGACCGAAAGATGGCTTTAGAGAAAGCATTTGAAACGGATAAATTGCCCCTTGGGGTAATATACGTAAACAACAGAAAGACCTTCGAGGAATCTCTGGCAGCTTATGAAAATTCCGATAAACCACTTTACGATCGCGACATATCGTGGGATAAACTGACAAAGACTTTTGAGCGCTTTGTTTAATTGAAATTTAGGATACGTTCAAAGTTTCCAGAAAAGCGGGGGCAAAAATACAATGCCCCCGCTTTCATCGTTAGATGAAAGTATTACTTATAATCTATCCCCAGCTTTTTCGACAGCTTTTCAAGCATATCCTTAACCATTGTTGGCAAATCGTACTCGGGATTCCATCCCCACTCCTGTCTGGCACAGCTATCATCGAGCATATCGGGCCATGAATCGGCAATGCCCTGTTTTACAGGATCTACATCATAGTAAATCTCGAACTCAGGTATATGTTTCTTTATTTCCAAAACAAGCTCCTCGGGAGTAAAGGCCATAGCCGTAATGTTAAAGGCATTCCTGTGAACAAGCTTTGACGGATCAGCTTCCATCAGGTCGATGGCAGCCTTTAAAGCATCAGGCATATACATCATATCCATGCGAGTGTCTTTTTTTAGATAACATGTATATTTTTTGTTTTTTAAGGCTTCGTAGAATATTTCAACGGCATAGTCTGTCGTGCCGCCGCCGGGAAGGGTTTTGTAAGAAATCAATCCAGGATATCTGACTCCACGAGCGTCCACGCCATATTTAAGAAAATAATAATCACACAAGAGCTCTCCCGTCACTTTGGTAACGCCATACATGGTATGAGGTCGTTGTATAGTATCCTGTGGGGTTTTCCATTTCGGAGAGCTCGGTCCAAAAGCAGCAATGGAGCTGGGGACAAAGAGAGAGCATTTATATTCCCTGGCTATTTCCAGGGCGTTTATCAAACCGGTAACATTTACGTGCCAGGCGCCCATCGGATTTTCTTCTGCCTTTGCGGATAATATGGCCGGCAGGTGATATATAACGTTAACACCATATTTTTTCACAACATCGACGTATTCATCTGCATTGGCAACATTGACCACTTCGTATGGGCCGCCTTCTGCTAATTCGGGGTCCGGGTTGCGCCTATGACCTCCACACACCACATTATCGCTTCCATATTTTTGCCTAAGCGCAGGCACCAGCTCCGAACCGATCTGTCCCGTTCCGCCCGTGACAAGAATTCTCTTCAATGGTAATCCTCCCTTCGATATTTAACCACAGTCGTCTTTTAATGTACCTCGATCCTCTTTATAAAGTTTAAGGATCGAAACTATCTATCATTGCATATCATATATTATATACCTGACTTGTTCTATTATACACATTTCTTGAATTTAGGCTTAGAAAAAAGGCTTGCATACATAATTGATGCAAGCCTTTTTTCTATTTTCAGACAAATTTCAGACAAATTTCAGACAAAGCATTATCTCGTTTATCTGCGGCGTTCTTTTATGCGGGCAGCTTTACCGGAAAGCTTTCTCAAATAATACAACTTGGCCCTTCTTACCTTACCATGGCGAACGACCTCTATCTTTTCCACGTTAGGACAGTATAAGGGAAATATCCTTTCCACACCAATACCACCGGATACTTTTCTTACAGTAAACGTTTCTCTTAAGCCACCATTTTTCCTGGCAATCACGACACCTTCAAAAACCTGAATTCTCTCTTTGCCGGCCTCCCTTACCCATACGTGAACTCTAACGGTATCACCAGGCCTGAATTCTGGCAGCTCGCGTTTCTGGTATTGTTTTTCAACTAATGCAATCCTCGGATCCATTTTTATTTTCCTCCCTCGTTTAAATCTTTATCTCCATCCAAAAAGTCGGTCCAACACAACAGCTACTGCGCTCCTTACGGATAAATGATTATACTCTCCATTACCTCCCATTATAGGCTTCAAAACCAGATCGACATGGTCAAAAACTTCATCGGCAAGGCCCCAACTTGTGCCAAAGAGAATGCACAAAGGAACATCTTTTTCAAGTGCTATTCTTTTAAGCTCCAAATAAGGAAGCGCTCCCTTGACTTGTTTGGCAGTCGTAGCCACAACCAAGGGTTTCTCTCTTTCCTTTTTTTCTATCCAAGCCAAACCTGAGTCAATCGACCCGAAGACCTTAAGTAAGTTTAAAGCCTCGGCCCTCAGCGGATTGAGGCCCATCTCATGAGCTTTTTGCCAATGTCCTGCTATTTTGGAAACCATCTCGCGCTGCGACCTAAGGGGAGTAACCACCAAAAACTTATCTACCCCGAAGGTCATGCAACTTCTGCTAATATCGTGAAGGTCGAGGCCCGTCACCGCAGAAGTGACCACATTACCGCTTTTATTTAACACAGGATAGTGCGCTAACATTAAATAAACCCCTTTTGTCAGATAGGGCCTAATTCCAGCTCTGGACAAAAGATCGGGGCGACGCCTAAGCGTTCTGGTAGCGGCCTCCCTTCTTCTCCATGTTGCAGCCTCTTGATGATTTCCCGACGTAAGCTCTTTTGGAACTCCCAGACCTTGCCAATTAACCGGCCTCGTGTAATGGGGATAATCCAACATTCCCTTATAAAAGGAATCCTCCGACACCGCCTCTTCCTTTCCGACCACTCCCGGAATAAGGCGAGAAATGGCGTCAATTATGATCATCGCAGGCAGTTCTCCGCCCGTTAAAACGTAATCCCCTATGGATATTTCAAGGTCCACACATTTTTCGACGAAACGCTCGTCAATTCCTTCGTAGTGACCGCATATTAACACGATGTGATCCTTCTTAGTCAACGCCTCCACCAGGTCCTGAGTCAGCACCACCCCCTGGGGCGAAGGATATACAACGCAAGAACCGGCGGATTTGATATCTTCTAAAGCCTTATAAAGAGGTTCGGGCATTATTACCATTCCGCCACCGCCATAGGAGTAGTCATCTATTTGGCCATATCGGTTCGAGGCGTAATCCCTTAAGTTAACGATCTCGACCTCAATTTTTGCCTCCTTGACGGCCCTTCCTATAATGCTCATGTTCAAAAAGGCTTCAAAGTACTCCGGAAAAGCAGTCACTACAGAAAAGTGCACTATTCCCACAATCCTTCCAACAAATGCACCTTTACAAAACCGTTATCGATATTGATCTCTTTTACAACTTCTGATATCGCCGGAAGCATGTGCCTTTTTCCCTTTTCAGTTTCTACAACGTAAACATCATTGCTCCCCGTTGGCATGATTTCCACCAAAGTACCCAGATTGTTGCCCGTATCGTAATCGACGACAGCAAGACCAAGTAAATCGTCAATCCAGTAGAAACCATCGGGAAGTTCCACTCTTTCTTGAGGTCTGACCATTACAAGGCCACCGCGCAGACTTTCAGCAGCATCCCTATCGACTATCTCGTCTACACCTACGATAAATTGCCCCTTGCCAACATGCTCCCGAATCGAATTTATAGTGAGTCGGCACCAAAAAGAACCGTTGGGGCGATAGACATCGAGGTAATCCATATCTTTAAAACGCTCAGGAAAGTCCGTTAAAGGCAAAAGCCGTAACTCTCCTTTTATGCCGTGAGCCCCCACAATTCGGCCTACGGTAACCAACTCCTCAGAAAACATATGCCATCTCACCTCTTTGGTTACTCCTCAACCACTACATCTATTTTATCTTTGGATTTGATGGCCGCTGCCTTGGCTATAACGCGTATTGACTTGATTGTAGCTCCAGATTTACCGATGACACGACCCATATCTTCCGGGTTCACTTTTATAGACACTTTAACCTTTCCATCCTCGATTTCTTGTCTTACATCAACGTCGTCCGGCATGGTAACCAACCGGGATACTATTGTTCTTATCAACTCAGCATAATCTGCCATTTACATCAAACCTTCTTGCTTTCCATAAATTTATCCCACACTCCGACTTTTCGCAAAAGCGACCTGGCCGTTTCAGAAGGCTGAGCACCCACTTTAAGCCAATACATTGCCCTTTCCTCGTTCACCTTAACATCTGCGGGATCGGTCAAGGGATTGTAGGTGCCTATCATTTCAATGAACTTTCCATCCCTGGGCGAACGGGAATCCGCCACAACCAACCTGTAAAATGGCCTTTTTTTTCGCCCATGACGAGCCAACCTGATTCTAACTGTCATATATTACACCTCCTAAAATAATCCCTTTGGAAGTTTAAGGCCCTTGAACTTGCCCTTACCCTTTCCAAAGCGCTTAAATATCTCCTTCATTTGCTCGTATTGTTTTAAAACTTGATTTACCATTTGAACACTCGTACCGGAACCGCTTGCAATTCTTCTTTTTCTGCTTCCCTTTATAATCTCGGGTTTCTTTCTTTCTTCCGGCGTCATCGAGAGTATGACAGCTTCGACATGTTTAATGCGCCTAAAATCTATATCTGACACTTGAGACTTAACCTTTCCCGGAAGAGGGAGCATATCCATAACCTTGTCAAGTGGTCCTAACTTTTGAACTTGTCTAAGCTGGACCAACAAATCATCAAGGGTAAACTTGTTGTCTTGGAGGTTTTTTTGAACTCGTTCGATTTCTTTGGTGTCGCCAGATTTCTGTATTTTTTCGAGCAGGCCCTCCATATCTCCCATTCCAAGTATACGTTGGGCCATTCGTGTAGCGTCAAACTCCTCCAAATCTTCCAGGTGTTCTCCTACCCCAACGAGCTTAATTGGAACACCTGTGGCTGCCTTTACAGCAAGAGCGGCACCTCCGCGAGCGTCTCCATCGAGCTTGGTTAAAACCACACCCGTTATGCCGGCTTTTTCTTTAAAGGCCTCGGCTACGTTAACTCCCTCCTGACCCGTCATGGAATCGATAACTAAAAGCACCTCACTGGGATCCAGAAGTTTATGCATCTGCTCCAGTTCTGTCATAAGGTCATCGTCAATATGTAAACGTCCTGCAGTATCAAATATTATGACATCAATCAAATGAGCATCGGCATAGCTCAAAGCCTTTCTAGTCACATCCATCACGTTGCCCGAACCAGCCTCTTCGGGACCGAAAAAAAGTATACGAGCTTTTTCAGCCAGTACTTTCAACTGTTTTACAGCAGCAGGACGACGTAGATCACAGGCCACGACCATAGGTTTGTGGCTGTCAGATATCTTCAGCGCCAGTTTTACTGCCGTGGTGGTCTTACCGGAACCTTGTAATCCGACCAACATAAATACCGATGGCGGTTTAGCGGCGAAATTTAGCCTTTCTTTCTTGCCACCCATCAGGTTGCAAAGCTCTTCATATACGACGGCATACACTTGCTGCGCTGGGGTTATCGACGACAAGACTTCTTGTCCCAGGCAACGTTCTTTAATGCGTTCTACCAAATCCTTTGCTATTTTGTAGTTTACATCCGCCTCGAGGAGCGCTCTTCTGACCTCGCGAAGTGCATCATTGATATCTTCTTCAGTAAGTCTCCCCTTGCCTCTTAACTTGGAAAATATCCCTTCCAGCCGTTCCTTCAAGGAATCAAACATCTTGATCACCTATCTTTCTCAATTCCGAAAGCAATTCTGACATTTTCGATTTAAATTCTTCCGAAAGTTCTTTTTCGTGCTGATCTAACAATTTTTCCAGATTTTTCTTATATTCCTCAAGAGCAAGTAAGGTTCGTTTAAAACCCACTACTTCCTCTATTTCAACCAACCTCTTTCGCGCACGTTGAAGGAGCTCAAAAACCCCTTGTCGGCTAACCTCTATGGCATCAGCTACCTCTGATAAAGACCAATCGGACATTTCGTGAAGCTCAAAGGCCTTTCTCTGCTTATCGGTCAAAAGACCGCCATAGATATCGTAAAGCAAGCTCATCTCGATTCGAGACTTCAAAAAATCCTCACACTTATCTGCCATAAAAAATCTCCCCGCTCAAAGCCTTTAGCAATAACAAAACCTGAGCGGGAAGATTATATATCCGACATAAATTGATGTCAACGACAAAACGTTTACAGACTGATTGAAGCCATCAATAAGCAACTCTTCATATGACATTTGACCCCAAATGAACACAGCAAGATTCTACACTATAGCTTGCTCAATACCTCTTTAAGTCCTTTCTATGTAATATTATCAACTGCGTTTCACAACTTCGGAATTTACTAAATTAGGCGGTACTTCTCCTTTGAGCGCTTTAATGACATTTTCTGCTGCCATGGTTGCCATTTTTGCGCGTGTAGCATATGATGCAGAACCTAAGTGCGGCAGCAGGACAACGTTGTCAAGCTCAAGAAGCTCGGAGGCTACCTCTGGTTCTCGCTCAAAGACGTCAAGACCTGCTCCCCTAATCCAACCTTCTTTAAGTGCCTTCGCCAAGGCCTTTTCGTCCACAATTGGTCCCCTTGCGGTATTTATAAGATATGCCTCCTTTTTCATCATCTTCAATTCCCGCTCTCCGATCAGATGTCGAGTTTCTTTGGTTAAGGGTACATGAATAGATATGAAATCGGCTTCCCTAAGCAGGTCATCAAGCGACCTATATTCGGCGTTTAACTTCTTTTCCACCTCTTCGGAGGCTCTATGGGCACTGTAATATATGACCTTCATGTCAAAGCCGATTGCCCTCCGCGCCACTGCCCTTCCGATGCTTCCAAAGCCGATGATGCCAAGCGTTGCATGATGAACGTCGGTGCCCAGAAGAAGCATCGGCTTCCATCCCTTAAACTTCCCCTGGCGCAGGAATTTATCGCCCTCAACTACCCTGCGAGCCGTGGCTAGAATCAATGCCCATGCCAGATCGGCCGTCGTATCAGTGAGCACACCAGGGGTGTTAGTAACCAGGATGCCACGCTTTGTGGCTGCCTCTATATCTATATTGTCAAAGCCTACGGCATAGTTAGCGATGATTTTTAGCTGAGGGCCAGCTGCGTCCATCACCTCGCCATCGATTTTATCGGCAAGCAGGCATACGATGGCATCTACTCCTTTGACCTCCTTTAAAAGCAAATCTCTAGGAAAGACACCTTCGTAGTCGAACACCTTGATATGGCAATATTCCTCTAAAATGCGCATCCCTTCTTCAGGGATGCGACTTGTCACCAAAACCTTGGGCTTGCAATCCATCACCGATCACTCCTTTTTGTTCCTTCCATCGCAAGAGCCGCTAGAAGCGCTACACCTTTTTTTAGCACTTCATCATTAGTCTTAAACATTGGATTATGATGCTCGGCGTCAGTGCCCTTTTGGGAATCTGTAATGCCCAGGAAAAATATAGCTCCTGGCACTTTCTGTTGATAGAAGCTAAAATCCTCCGAACCCATGGCAATGGGTACCTCAACCAAAGATTTGTCCCCGAACATAACTGAGGCAACTTCTTTCAACGTCTCAATCATGATCGGATCGTTTACGGTGACCGGGTAAACGTGGATATAGTTGGTTTTGACTTCACACCTCAAAGCGCTGCCTATGCCTTTTACGATTCGTTCTATCTTTTCTGGCAGTCCGTCACGTACCTTCGAATTGGTGGTACGAATGCTACCTTGAATGAAGGCTTTATCGGGTATTATGTTAGGTGCACTCCCGCTTTCAAGCCTGCCGATGCTCAATACAGCTGTTTCCAGCGGATCCAACTCACGACTTATGATAGTCTGCACTGACATGATTATATTTGCAGCTGCTATGGTAGGGTCTTTGGCCTCGTGAGGCCTTGAGCTGTGACCGCCTTTACCCTTTACCTCTACCTCCCAAATATCCGACGACGCCATTATAGGGCCTGATCTGTAGCCTATTGTTCCGGCCGGAAGCGGACTCCATACGTGAAGGCCCCAAATAGCCTCAACGTCATCTAATACGCCTTCCTTAATTAGCTGCTGAGCCCCGGATCGAACTCCCGATTCTTCCGCCGGCTGAAAGATCAAACGCACTTTACATGGAAGTTTATCCCTTAACGAGGCAAGCACATGGGCAACGCCTAAAAGTATCGCTGCATGGGCATCATGCCCGCAAGCATGCATGACCCCTTTATTCGTGGACTTCCATGGTACATCAGCTTCTTCCTCAATGGGCAGGGCATCAATATCAGCTCTCAGGGCAACAATGGGAAATTCCTTTTTCCCTGCGATATCTCCCACAACTCCCGACTCTGTCCCTCCAAAGCCACGACGTACGCCATCAAACCCGAGTTCTATTAGCACTTGCTCTATAATTTTGGACGTTCTTTCCTCCTCCCAGGAAAGCTCTGGGTGAGCATGAAAATCGTGACGAAAGTTTATGACCTTTTCTTCAAATCTCTCGGCAAGCTCCAAAATTTCCTCAAATTTCAAAAAAATCACGCTCCTTAAAAAGTTTATAGCAGCTTTACTAGGAATCCTGCCAAGAAAACCGAGGCAATGGTAACTGTAGTAAAGCCAGAAACCAACATCTTTGGCAGTATCTTAGTGAGCACAAACTCCTTTTCTTCGGGAGTTTCTCCTACAGCGTTTGCTACTTCCTGAGACACTATAAAGGTCCCCGGAAAGCCAAACAGACAACAAACACCGATTGCAAGGCTCATTTCCCATGAATACCCGAAAACTTTAGACAAAATCACAGAAGAGATGATAATTCCCACTACGGCTATGGCAAAGGACAAAGCTATAGGAACTATTAGGGAAATAACCATGCTTGGAGTAGCCTTGCTCAGATTCATAAAAATCGGAACCAGCAAGGCAAAAAGGATAAAGCCTTCTGAATTCGCCTTTGTTAAAATTTTTGGCTCAAGAAATCCAATTTCGTAAAATATAATGCCAAAAATCAAAGCCATTACGAATTTATCTATAACGCCGCCCAAAAGCTGCGCTACCATTACAGCAAGCCACCCAACAAGCACAGTTTTCATGATCAAGATGAATGGTGTCTGCAGCTCTTTTGGTGTAGCAGGTATAAATTTCCATTTTCTATTGTTTTCTATGGAATTATCTTCTGGTTTAAGAGGCGTCCCATCTATGGAAACACCACCGCTTCTATATATATCTCTAAGCCGATGACCTTCTCGTGACAAACAAATAGAAGCTATGGGCAAACCAACAAAGTTCTGAAGCACTAAAAGGAGTGTAAGAAAAACCAACACCGTTTCCAAACCCTTGGACTTTGCCGCTTCACTCATAATAAGCGTCGCTACAACACCACCAGAGATAGGACCCGCTGCCGGTATAGCATACTCACGACCCACTAGAGGAGAACCTATTACAAAAAGGGCAACACCAGCAAATACTATGGCGCTAAAGGCAATGACAACCGTTTTCCATTCTTCTTGCAAATCTTTAAGCCTCATCAACGTACCCATATGAACCATAAGTATAGGGATCAATGCTAAAGCAAGCTTTACAATAACAGCATCCTCAAACAATGTCTTTGGAATTCCAAGCCAAAATCCAATCATAAATATAATTCCGGAAACAAATAACATGGAAAAAATAGCCTTGGTTTTTTGCGAAACAAAATCTCCAATAGCATACACAATAGCGATGATCAATAACGCAGTAATCGGACTCAATTATGCTTCCTCCTTTTAATAAACATTTACATCAAAATTTGTTTAGTTTTTACTTTACCTGCTCTGCCGTGACTGTTATCACCGCTGCTTATGTAAGTCCTCAGCATAGACATCGAATGCTCTAAAACCCCTACTGGTCCATGGCCCTGGAACTTAACCTTGAAGAAAGAAAATGACTTATATGACCTTCGAGACTTGAGATGCCACAATCTCTTTTGATTCGAGAATCGTAATGTAGCTCTAGTTATGAAACGTCCGTTTAAATATAATGTTTCATCGAATGCCAAGGTGTATTTAATTCTGATCAAACAGTAATTCAGTAATTCCCCAAATATATAAGGACTGCATCAAAGTACAACCATCATGTATTTACATACCCAGATATGCTCGTTTTATTTCCTCGCTCTCGAGGAGATCTTTCGATGGGCCTGACATAACGACCCTGCCGGATTGGATTACGTAACCCTTATCGGCAATCTCCAAGGCTTCGAGAACACGCTGTTCAACTAATAACACCGTTACTCCGTATCGTCTTATTTCGGTAACAATCTGTAATACCTTTTCGACCAAACTAGGCTGCAAGCCTAAACTCAATTCATCTAAAAGTATTACTTTTGGTGCACTCATGAGCCCTCTTGCAATGGCAAGCATTTGTTGCTCCCCACCGCTCATGGTTTCAGCCTTTTGATTAATTCTTTCCTTTAATATAGGAAACAAAGAATAGACCCATTCTAAACGCTGCTCAATGACTTCTCTACTCTCTTCTTTAAAAGCTCCAAGTTCCAGATTTTCTTTAGCAGAAAGCTTGCCAAAGATCCTTCTGCCCTCAGGGACATAGGTAAGGCCCTTTCTAACCATTACATGAGCGGGAAGTCCAGTTACATCTTCCCCGTAAAATTTTACAAAGCCGCTTTTTGGGCGTAATAAGCCTGAAACAGTACGCAAGGTGGTCGTCTTGCCTGCACCATTTGCTCCAACGATCGCAACTATCTCGCCCTCTTTTACTTCAAATGAAATACCATGAAGCACAGGTACCCCCTCATACCCTGCGTATAGGTCCCTCACTTCAAGCGCAAAGTCAGTCATCACGCCTTCATCTCCCTAAGTCGTTTGCTAAACTTCTCTCCTAAATATGCAGCTATAACCCTTTCGTCCTGAACTACTTCGCTGGGTGGCCCTTCCGCTATCTTCACCCCACTATCCAATACAACGACTTTGTCTGCAATAGGCATAATTGCCTCCATAATATGCTCTACAACCAACAATGTGATCCCTCTCGATTTAATGTCCTTTATTACATCAACGGCTTCTTTTAGTTCTGTGCCAGTCAACCCGGCCATTACTTCATCGAGCATCAAGAGGCGCGGCTGCGTAGCCATGGCTCTAGCCAACTCCAGGCGTTTTTTTAAGCCAATAGTGAGGCTCCCCGCTTTTTTATCCCTGTGATCATCAAGATGGCACATTTTTAGGCAAGATTCTGATATTTCAAAAGCAACTTCAAGTTTGGAGGTTCTTAAAAAAGCACCAACTAATATATTATCGAAGACGGTCATATCAATCAAAGGACGTACAACCTGAAATGTCCTAACTGCTCCCAAGCGAGCGACTTTATGGGGAGGCCAACCTGTTATATCGGTGCCCTCATAAAAGACCTTTCCGGAAGTCGGTTTGTAAACTCCTGAGATACAATTAAAAAGGGTCGTCTTCCCCGCACCATTGGGCCCAATTAGTCCAACTATGGCGCCCTCTTCGACATCAAAGGATACGTCATTGTTAGCAACAAGGGAGCCGAATTTCTTGGTTAGGTTACGTACTTCCAGCAAAGCCATCAATCATCGCCTCCCTTTGTTGCTTTGAAACGTGTAGTCAACAAATTTATGAAACCCATAACGCCCTTCGGTTGACGAGTTACGATGAGAACAATCAAAATTCCGAATATTATCAGGTCGACTCCTCCGCCCAACCCGCCCCATATTGCACGACTATACTCCTGCAAGGGAATTAGTATGGCTGCTCCAAGCAAGGGCCCCCAAAAAGTTCCCAATCCTCCGAGGATTGTTATCAATACAAACCTCATGGACATATCGAGCGACATGACCATTGGCGGATCGACCCTCAAGTTGTACTGCACAAAAAAAGCTCCGCATAAAGCCGCCAAAAAAGCGGAAATAGCTATCGCAGTCAATTTAACGGCCGTGCTGTTAACGCCTAATGCCTCAGCGGCTTCCTGCCCGTCCCTAACGGCTTTCAAGTAATAGCCCAATTTATTGGCTTCCATCCAGCGCACAAAGGAAAAAATCAAGATAAATAGTCCAAAAGCACCGTAATAATACTGAGTTTTAGTCTGAAACCACATGAAATTCTTCCAACCTTCTTCTATTATGGGATAATCTAGACCAAGAGCCCCACCTACCCAGTACCAAACCATAAATAGTCGGTTAAATATTTCTACTATTGCAAAAGTAGCAATGGCAAAATAATGCCCTTTGAGCCTGAAACAGGGATAACTTATAATGAGCGACACAATCGCTGCGAGTAATGCACCGATTATTGCGCCAGGCCATGGCGTAAGGCCGTAAGTTACCACTGCCATGCCAGCTCCATAAGCGCCGATCCCAAAAAAGACCGAATGGCCAAATGAAACCTGCCCACAATAACCACCCAAAATATTCCAAGCTTGAGACATACATGCAAAAAGCAAGGTTAAAACAAGTACATGTTGAGCAAAAGGGCTTTGAAGCGGTCCGGGAATTAATGGCAAAACTGCAATAAAGAGAAGAACGACATACCACAATTTCCTGCCTCTTTTTGTACAACTCATCCGACCGATCACCACCCGAATAAACCCTTAGGCCTTATTAATATAACGATCAAATAAAGTCCAAAAACTGCCACATACTTAAATATGGGAGCTACATAAAATCCGACTAAAGCCTCTACCAATCCGACAAGTATTGCCGCCAACAACGACCCAACAATGCTGCCAAACCCGCCTAACGCAACGCAAACAAAGGCTATCAAACTAAAAAGGCTTCCTGCCTCAGGATGCACAGGCATATACATGGGAAGCAATCCTCCTGCTACACCGACACAGGCCCCTCCAATGCCAAATACTAAAGCGTAGATTTTGCTGGTATCTATGCCCATTAGTTCAGCCGCATCCCTGTCCATGGCAGTGGCCTGTATCGCCCATCCCGTTCTGCTTCCGGTCATAAATCGGTATATGCATGTGATGACTATTAAGGAAACGATTGCAATGACAAGTTGAGGAAGAGGGAGAATTAAATCTCCCATGGGTATGACTCTGCCCCCCAAATACGTGTCCGACAACAACTTAAAGTTTGGTGAAAATCTGTTCAAACATATGTTTTTAATGAGCATCGACAACCCAAAAGTGGCAAGAAGAGCTGAAAGAGGGGGCTTACCAATGAGTTGACTTATAACCAACTTGTAAACAATAACAGATAAAATAAATACAAATGCCGCAGAAGCAATCCATGAAATCAAAGGATCAACATTCATTAAAAAACCCAACCAATAAGTCACATACATGGCCACCATCAAAAATTCTCCATGGGCAAAATTTATAACGTCCATTACACCCCAAATCAGAGATAATCCAACGGTTATTAACGCATACAACATTCCATTAAGCAGTCCGTCCAATACTACCTGCAGGAATATTGCCATCGGCAATTCCTCCTTCAATCTAAAATTTGGGAAGAAGGCTTCAAGAAACCCTCTTCCCAAATTCTATGCAATTGATCGCTATTTACGTTGGTCCCAGGAAGGCATAGGAACTACTGGTTCGGCATTTGCAAATTCCTCAGGAAATACCCTTCGATATTCTCCGCCAATTAGTTGGGTAATTGTACTCATGGCCTTTATGTTTTGACCGCCCGGGGCAAATGCCACTTTTCCACCCAAGGAAAGCGGTGAATCCCACTCGTTGGCATAGAGGGCATCGACTATTTTTTCCGTATCAAGAGAGCCAACTTTTTCGATAGCCTGGGCCAGTACAAGCATTGCCACTGCCTCTTGAATGCTATCGCTATCAAAGGGAACGGGAGGATCTATTTTAGATTTATATATTTCTTCAACAGGAGCTACAGCTGGCATTAGTTCTGCTAGTTCCGGAGAATATCCGGTGGTACCCATGAAATAATCTCCATCGCCACCGAGCTGCTTTGCAATTAATGGATCTTGATAACCCGAACAGTAGTTTAAACTTACCTTAGGAAGCCAAGAAAGTTGTTTCATAGTTTTTATCCAGAGTATGTAGTCTGCACCTAGACATGCACCAAACACGACGTCGGGATTTTTTCCTTTCAGCATCTGCACCTCGCTGTTGAGGTTTGTAGCTCCAGGATTGAAAGCTACGTCTGCAACATATTCGAAGCCGGCCTCTTCGATAGCCTTTTTGGCCTCCTGCGCAGCATGCTTTCCAAATTCGGTGTTTTCATAAATAACTCCGAAGGTCTTGTAATTTGTTCCTTCAGTTTCGTTAAGCCATTTAATGAAATTCACGAACTCGATGGATTCGGTCTCGTCAGTGGGAGCAATACGGAAGAAATATCTCGTACCCCTCTTAGTAAGTTCGGCTGAACTCGATGCACCACACATAAATATCCTCTTTCTTCTCTCGGCGACCATACTTGCCGGTTTAGTTACAGCGCTGTTATAGCTTCCTATTATTGCGAAAACACCTTCCTGGTCGAAGAGGCGTTCCGCTTCGCTTTTACCTACATCGGGCTTCCCTTGATGATCGGCGTGGATTAAAACGATTTTATATCCATCCAAAATTCCCTCTTGATCAGCTAAAGGAACAGGAATGTCCGGATAGGAGTTGTTTATCACTTCAACTGCAGCTTCAACTGCGGCCTTACACCTCTGTCCCGCCAAGGCCACAGGCCCAGTTAAAGGAAAAAGCGTGCCGATCTTTATTACCTTTTCCTCGGCACAGGCAACATCGGAGACTGTAAAACCGGCCAGGAGTGCGATAGCAATAATCGACGTAATTACTCTACCCCATCTCTTGCTCATGATAACAACACCCCCTCAGAATTATTAAATGATTTTTTTAACGACTATTTGTATAAAATATAAAGTTCTATCAGATAACTGTCAAATGACGATAATATCCTTGGGAAGTTTACAAAGCGACCTGCATCCGTCATCTGTAACGACTACGATATTTTCAATGCGAATGCCAATTTTGCCTGGTATATAAATGCCGGGCTCTATACTGAAAGTCATTCCCGGTTCCAAAGGTGTTTTATTACCTTCTATAATGTAAGGCGCTTCATGGATTGCAACGCCTATACCATGACCGAGGCGGGTATTGAAGTATTCACCGTATCCTGCGTCTTCTATTACACTTCTTGCAGCTCTATCCACTTCTTCGGCCAGGACTCCGGGCCTCACGGCAGCTTCTCCTGCTTCCTGGGCATTTAATACTACTTCATAAAGATTCTTTTCTTCATCTGATGGATCTCCGACGAAGATCGTCCGAGTGGTGTCAGAACAATAACTTTCATATCTACACCCAAAGTCAATAAGCACCAGATCCCGTTCTTCTATAACACCTTTTGTGCCGTTGTAATGAGGTTTTGAGGCGTTCTCCTTACGCGCAACTATTACATCAAATGCAGGACCATCTGCTCCACGCTCTTCAAAAAGCTCTATCAGTTTTTTCTTTATCTCTCCCTCGGTCAATCCCGGTCTTATAAAGCCTAAAAGTTCTCTAAAAGCTGCATCAGAAATCTGCGTTGCCCTTTCGAGCTTTTCTATCTCCGAAGGGCTTTTAATTATTCTCATTCTCTCCAAAAAATGCCAACCGTTTAACAACTTTACCCCTTGTTGATCGGAAATCTCTATGGCGTCCACGGCTCTAACTCCAAAGTTGACGGCAAGTTTCTTATCGTTTAGATTAAAATCGTTCATTGCCTTTGCTAAAACAGGATAAAACCAATCTTTGTCATTCCACACATAAATGGGCGCCTCACTGCCGAATGCCGCCTCAAATTCTTCTAAATAAAGATGGGGCGTGATACAAAAATAACTGCCGTCGGCCAAAATAAACAGCCCTTTGAATCGCTCACACTCACCAGTTTTAAGCCCGCTAAGGTACTCCAAGTCGTCTCCCGGACCCAAAAGAAAAGCATCGATTCCTCTCTTCTGAAGATCCTTCGAAATTTCCCGTATCTTTCTTTTGTCCAACATTCTTAAATGCCTCCTCCCTTCAAAGTAACTTGCAAATGACAGTAAATATCTTCATGCAGATGCAAAAAGCAAGATCTATCTTCGTTCCACAGAAACCGTGTTTTTGCCTCTGGATTTTGAATTGTACAAGGCTTTATCGGCTCTTTCTATTGCTCTTTCAAAGGGTTCGTCGGGCAAATATTGGGATATTCCGATGCTAATAGTTACGTGCATACCCGAGTATAAGCGACTTTCCACATTTTTCCTTAACCTATGGGCAATGTGCAAAGCTTGGTTTAACGATATCATTGAAATAAGTAAAAATTCATCTCCACCCCATCTAACGAATATATCATCTTCTCTTATAGTTTTCCTGACGGTTTCACTCAACTCTTTCAGCACTAAATCTCCTACCAGATGGCCGTAAGTGTCATTTATCAGTTTGAAACCATCAATATCAAATAAAAAAATACTGATATCTTTTCCATAATCCCGGCACTTGGTTATCAAATCGGACAGCTTGTCCTGTAATCCCTTTCTGTTCAAAGCACCAGTTAAGGCATCTACTGTAGAGCTTGTATAAAGTCCTTCAATTAATTGCTTTGTTTTCATTTCTCTAATTTTATCATCGGTTATATCCCAAAATATTCCGGCTAGGAACAAAGGCCTTCCCTCGAGATCATGTTCGGTTACAACAGCTGTGGTCTCAACCCACATATATGTTCCATTTTTCTTCCTTATCCTGAATTTGTTGTTGTAAATACCCCTATCTTGTTCCAATGCCTGCTTTATAGCTGATTCATATGATTGACGATCATCGGGATGTACTAGTGCTTTAAATTGAGATATTGATTTAATCTCTTCTTTATCATATCCTAAAATCTCATAAGCAAGAGGGTTCAATTGCAACTCGCCTGTTTTAATGTTTCGTTCGTAGTAAGCAACTTTACTTCGCGCCAACGTCAATTCTAATCGTCTTTTTTGCCCTCTCAAGGATTCCTGCATCTGAACTAATTGTGTAATATCGGTCATGACTATGAGAAAACCCAACGTGCCGTCACCATTTGTGACCTGTTTTTTATTGATTTTCAAATAATGAATCCTTCCGTTTCTATCTTTAAAAAGATGTTGACTTGCTTTGAATTCACCATCTGATGTTAAATAAGAACCTTCTAGTTCTAAATCTCCCCTAAGCGATATATCTGATATACAGTCGAATAGTTTACATTCTCTGATTTGGCCGATATCAGAGGAAAGGTAGTTTTCAAATGCTTTATTGTATAACTTGATATATCCCTCGTTGTCAATATAACATATTGCTTCAGGGATTGTTTCAATTAATTGTTTTAAAAATGTTATTTCGCGATTGAGCGATATTTCCGCATACTTTCGCTTTTTTATATTTATTAATAATGAAAACACTATAACTGATAAAACTAATAATATACATACTGCCGGAAGGAGAACTCTTTTATGCTTCATATAAAATGTCTCTGGAATATTTATTAATATATGATTTTGAGGGAGCAAAGATTTACGGATTTCAAATCTTTTAAGCATAGGATAATTAACGATTAAATTTTTAGGAAGGTTCATAGTAATTGGGATATATCTTATATCGTTACCAGCCAATATAGAATCCAAAATTTCTATCATCGCCTCTATCTGCGTCTCAGGCGTAGGGGCATACGATGCAAGGGCACCTCCGAGATTAACAAGAGGGGTTAATAACGTAAACACCGGCAGTGATATATCCTTAAGCAGCTCGTGATCGCGTAAAATATTTGTAGGAGATTTTCAGAGGTAAAAAGAAAGGGACCCCTCCTTTTGGTAGAATCTTTGTAGCACACAAAAACTCATAAAGGAGGGTCCCAACTTGAACAAGGATATTTTACTACAAATAGCAATAAACTTCATCAAGGAGTTGCTTGAATTCTTCGGTGATTCCGAGGTCAGGACATTAGCGGAAATTGAAGACGAAATCTCTCGGATCATGAAGGCCTTCATCCGAGAACTGATAAAGGCTTACTTCGAGCTTGCAGATGAGGCCATATTAAAGGACAAAACATCTCGAAAGGAAAGAGGGTTAGTCGTAGAAAGG